>NZ_AQOJ01000082.1:0-5991 GCF_000364685.1 Xanthomonas sp. SHU 166 | reverse complement strand
CCCGCTCGGCGGCCGCCTGCGCATCCACGCGCAGGGCGGCCATCAGCTGCTGCAGGTCGGCCGGCACCGCCGCGGTGGCGCGGACCGGCTCGCCGCTTGAGGGATGCTTGAACTCCAGGGTCTCGGCGTGCAGCGCCTGGCGCTTGAAGCCGCGCAGTTCGGCGATCAGCTCCTCGCTGGCGCCCTTGGGCAGCTTCAGCGGGCCGCCGTACAGCGGGTCGCCGACGATGGGGTGCTTCAGGTGCGCCATGTGCACGCGGATCTGGTGGGTGCGGCCGGTCTCCAGGCGGCATTCCAGGGCCGTATGGGCGCGGAAGCGCTCGCGCAGCCGGTAGTGGGTGACGGCGTCGCGGCCGTCCTCGCGCACCGCCATGCGCAGGCGGTCGCGCGGATGGCGGTCGATCGGCGCGTTGGCAGTGCCGCCGGAGACCAGGGCGCCGACCACCACCGCCAGGTACTGCCGGTGCACGTCGCGCGCGGACAACTGCGCCACCAGCGAGGTATGCGCCTGCAGGGTCCGCGCCACCACCATGGCGCCGCTGGTGTCCTTGTCCAGGCGGTGCACGATGCCGGCGCGCGGCAACGCCGACAGCCCCGGGTCGCGGTACAGCAAGGCATTGACCAGGGTGCCGCTGGGGTTGCCGGCGCCCGGGTGCACCACCAGCCCGGCCGGCTTGTTCAGCACGATGACCTGGTCGTCCTCGTACAGCACCTCCAGCGGGATGTCCTCGGGCAGGGCGTGGGTCTGGGTGTCCAGCACCACGTGCAGGCTGGCGATCTCGCCGCCGCGCAGCGCATCGCGCGGCCGCGCCGGGGCGCCATCGAGCAGGGCATCGCCGGATTTGATCCATTCGGCCAGGCGCGAACGCGAGTATTCGGGGAACAGTTCGGCCAGCACCGCGTCGAAGCGGCGGCCAGCGGCGTGATCGGGGACGCGCGCCTGGCGCGGGCCGTCGCTGACGGCGTCCTCGGGGAGATCCGGGGGGGTATGGGGCATGGCAGGGGCACGGCTTGGGTCGGAAAAAGGGGGGCGCGGCGGCCATAGTCAGTCGCAGGACAGGCCACTAGGCTATCATCGCCCCTTCGTATTCCTGCCCTGCCGCGCCCGAACCCATGATCCGACGCTCCGTCCCGCTGTCCGCGCACGTCCGTTTCATCGCCCTGCTGCTGGTCACGCTGGTCGTGGCGACGGGTTGCCACCGTCAGAAGAAGAACCCCGAAGAAGGGATGCCGGTCGAGCAGCTCTACCAGAAGGCGCATGCGCAGATGGAGAGCGGCAACTGGGCCGGCGCCGAGAGCAGCTTCAAGCGGCTGATCGCGCAGTACCCGTACGGCAACTACACCGAGCAGGCGATGATCGAAAGCGCCTACGCCCAGTACAAGGCCGGCAAGCACGACGACGCGGTGTCGACCATCGACCGTTTCATCCGCACCTACCCGACCCAGCGCAACATCGCCTACATGTACTACCTGCGCGGGTTGTCCAACTCCAACCGCGACACGGTGTTCCTGCGCCGGGTGTGGTCGCTGGACCCCAGCCGCCGCGACCTGTCCACCCCGCAGCAGGCCTACGCCGACTTCAACACCGTTGCCGAGCGCTACCCCAACAGCCGCTACGCCGCCGACGCGCGCGCGCGCATGATCGCCCTGCGCAACGTATTCGCCCAGCACGAGCTGGACAACGCGCTGTACTACCTGCGCCGCGACGCCTGGGTGTCGGCCGCCTCGCGTGCCACCTACCTGCTCGAGACCTACCCGCAGAGCGCCTACCAGAACGACGCGGTGGCGGTGCTGGCCGATGCCTACACCCACCTGGGCAACAAGACCCTGGCCGCCGACGCGCGCCGCGTGCTCGAGCTCAACGACCCGCAGCACCCGTGGCTGACCGGCAACTGGCCGAAGTACCCGTGGATGATCCGCAAGCTCAACCCGTTCGCCGGCGAGAAGTCCGCCGCCACCGGGCAGTCCAATTCGCAGATGCAGCGCTGATCCACCGCGCCGACACGATGCACACCGACAGGGGCCGCAAGGCCCCTGTCGCGTTTCCGGGCAGCGCCGATCGGCCCCCGTGGTCCACTCGGGCACCTGCGCGCGGCGGCTGCAGTCGGCCATGACGACACCAGCGGGCACCCAAGGCGAGGCGGGTACGCGCGTCGCCAGGCAGCGCCAGTCCCGATCACTGGACGCCCAGCATGGCGCGCCTCCAGGCCGATCCCGGCGGAGTGCGACCCGCACCGCAGTCCCGGGAATTGGCGCCGATGCCCGTGGCCGGGCTTGCTAGGCTGGTCCCGTGCCCGCCCCGGGCCGCTTCCGCCGGGAACGCCATGTCTCTGTCCCTGCTGCGCCTGTTCGCTGCCGTCCTCGCCGTCGCTGCCGCACCTGCCACCGCGGCACCGGCCATCGTGTACGGGGTCAACGGCCACGACGGCCGCCCGGCCTACCCACTCAGCCAGAGCGAGGCGGTGTTCCGCCTGCTCGACCGGCGCAACCTGCGCAGCTACCGGTTCGACGTGGACCCGCGCAACTTCGCCGTGCTCGACCGGCTGGTGCAGCTCTCGCGCCAGTACAACATCGCGCTGCGGCCGATGGTGTATCCGATGTCGCGCGAGATCGGCTACGCGCTGGCGCGCCGCTATGCCAACGACATCAAGGTCTGGGAGATCGGCAACGAGCAGGACCTGGATCGTGCCGCCGCGCCGGCGCGGATCGCGGCCATGACCACGATGTACCGCGGCATGAAGCAGGCCTCCGACGAGGTGGGCGCCGGCCTGCAATTCACCATCAACATCACCGCCTGCAACAGCGACGACCATTCGGCCAGCGCGCGCTGCCCCGGCGACCGCAACGGCTCGCTGTGGTTCCTCGACCAGGCCAAGGCTGCTGGTTTCGACTTCGACCGGATCAGCTTCCACTACTACGCCTTCCACGGCGAGCGCGGCTACTGGATGGACCTGTATCTCGGACAGCTGCGCGCCGCCGCGCAGAAATACGGCACCAAGGTGTACGTCAACGAGCTCAACTGCGCCGAGATCTACACGGGCAACACCGATGGCGGCCATCCCGGCGACGGCGCCTGCTACGACAGCGTGGCGGACCTGCTGCAGACGCTGCGCAACGACTACGCCGACGTGGTCGCCGAGATCAATCTCTACGAACTGCTCGACCAGCCGGACCAGCAGGGCGCGGAGGCGCATTTCGGCCTGATGTACGACCTGGGCCGGCCGAAACCGACGCTGGACCTGCTGACCGACGCCGCCCGCTGAGGCCGCGGCGTCTTCGCACGGCGTGCTCGCCGCCTGCGGCTATGCTGCGGCGATGTTCGAACTGCATCGGGTCACCCGCCGCTACGGCGACATGCTGGCACTGGACCAGGTCGATCTTCGCATCGCCCCGGGCCGCACCACCGCGTTGATCGGTCCCAGCGGCGCCGGCAAGTCCAGCGTGCTGCGCCTGCTGCTGGGGCTGGAGTGGCCGGATAGCGGCGAGGTGCGCTTCCAGGGCGAGCCACTGCGTCGCGCCACCCTGTTGGCGCAGCGCCGGCGCATCGGCTACGTGATCCAGGAAGGCGGCCTATTCCCGCACCTGAGCGCCCGCGACAACGCCGCCCTGCTGGCGCGCACGCTGGGCTGGACGCGGCCGCGCATCGAGGCGCGCCTGCACGAGTTGGCCGAGTTGTGCCGCCTGCCGGAAGCGCTGCTGACGCGTTATCCAGCCGAGTTGTCCGGTGGCCAGCGCCAGCGCGTCGGACTGATCCGCGCGCTGTTGCTGGACCCGCCGGTATTGCTGCTGGACGAACCGCTGGGCGCGCTCGACCCGATCGTGCGCCACGAACTGCAGACGCAGATGCGCGAACTGTTCGCGCTGCTCGGCAAGACCGTGGTGCTGGTGACCCACGACGTCGCCGAGGCCGCCTACCTGGGCGATACCCTGGTCCTGATGCGTGGCGGCCGCGTGCTGCAGGAAGGCAGCGCGCGCCAATTGCTGGAGGTGCCGGCCGATCCGTTCGTGAGCCAGTTCCTGCAGGCGCAGCGCACCCTGGAGGAGGCGCGATGACCTCGCGAGGCGCGCGCTGGCGCGCGATCGCGATGCTCGCCTTCGGTGCAGCAGCCAATCTGCTGAGCCTGCCGGCCGCCGCCGACACCAAGGTCGTGGTCGGCTCCAAGAACTTCACCGAAGCGGTGGTGCTGGGCGAGATCGCCGCCGGCGCCGGGCGCCAGGCCGGGGTCGAGGTCGAACATCGACGCCAGCTCGGTGGCACCCGCATCCTGTGGCGCGCGCTGGAGCAGGGTTCGATCGACGCCTACGCCGAGTACACCGGCACCCTGGCCGCCGAACTGCTGCACATGCCCGGCGCCGACGACGACGCGCTGCGGCAGGCGCTGGCGCAGCGCGGCCTGGCGATGAGCGCGCCGCTGGGCTTCGACAACACCTATGCGTTCGGCATGCGCCGGCAACGCGCGCAGGCGCACGGCATCGCGCGCTTGTCCGACCTGGCCGCGCATCCGACGCTGAAGTTCGGACTGAGCAACGAATTCGTCTCGCGCGCCGACGGCTGGCCCGGCGTGCGCGACGCCTACGGTCTGCCGCAGGTGCCCACCGGTCTGGACCACGACCTCGCCTACCGCGCGCTGGACAGCGGCGCGATCGACCTCACCGACCTGTACAGCACCGATGCCGAGATCCCCGCGCACGACCTGCTGGTGCTGCAGGACGACAAGCACTACTTCCCGCGCTACGCGGCGGTGTTCCTGTACCGCGCCGACCTGGCGCAGCGCGCGCCGCGCTTCGTGCAGGCGCTGCAGGGACTGGGCGGACGCATCGACGCGGCGACCATGCAACGGCTCAACGCCGAAGCCAAGCTCGACAAGCGCGCCGAGAGCGCGATCGCCGCGCATTGGCTGGGCATCGCCGCGCCGGCCGAGGACGGACGGATGCAACGGCTGCTGCAACGCACCCGCGAGCACCTGGCGCTGGTCGGACTGTCGCTGGGCCTGGCCCTGCTGGTGGCACTGCCGCTGGGCATCCTGGCCGCGCATCGACCACGGCTCGGCCAAGCGGTACTGGCCCTGACCGGCGTACTGCAGACGCTGCCGTCGCTGGCGGTGTTCGTGTTCATGATCCCGCTGTTCGGCATCGGCGCCAAACCGGCGATCGCCGCGCTGTTCCTGTACAGCCTGCTGCCGATCGTGCGCAACATGCATGCCGGCATCACCGGCATCCCGCGCGAGCTGCGCGAGACCGCCGCTGCGTTGGGACTGCCGCCAGGCACCCGGCTGTGGCGGATCGAACTGCCGCTGGCACTGCGCACCCTCCTCGCCGGCATCAAAACCGCGGCGGTGATCAACGTCGGCACCGCGACCCTGGGCGCGCTGATCGGCGCCGGCGGCTACGGCCAGCCGATCCTCACCGGCATCCGCCTGGACGACCTCGGCCTGATCCTGGAAGGCGCGGTGCCGGCCGCGCTGCTGGCGCTGCTGGTCCAGGGCCTGTTCGAACTGCTGGAGCGGGTGCTGACCCCGCGTGGATTGCGCCTGGCGGCGCGGCGGTAGGTCAAGCCAGCGCCGCGGGCATCAGCGATGTGGCCGGCCTTCGGCAACCCGCACCCGCGCTAAACGCATCACAGCGGCATCGGGTCGCGGCTGACGCCATGTATCAAACAGGATCGACGATGCGGACCAGTAGTCGATTGACTTCCCATCGAAACCGAAGACAGACAACGATCGCACGCACGCACGCGCGCTCAAGCACGCGCCGCAGCCACCATCTCTTGCGCCAGGCCGCGCATCGCCTCCGGCGTCAACTGCAGATAGGGCGCGATGCGCAGGGCGCCATGGCGATGGGTGCAGATGACTTGCGCGTGCTGCAGCCATGGCAGCAAGGCCGGCATCGACGATGCTGGTGGGCGCAGCGCGTACAGGTGCGGCGCATGCCCAGGCACGGTCCAGTCGCCCGCGCCCAACGCGTGCAACTCCGCGTCGAATGCCGCACCAA
>NZ_AQOJ01000081.1:0-6515 GCF_000364685.1 Xanthomonas sp. SHU 166 | reverse complement strand
CCGCCTGCCACTGCTGCACCTGCTGCAGCGCCGCGCTGGCCATCGCCAGGCGCAGCGGGTCGGCGACGCCGCCGGCATCGAAGCGACGCGCGCCGCTGCGGTACGGGGGCGGCGCCTCGGCCGGGAACTGCCAATCCGCCCCCGGGTCGCGCGCCTGCCAGTGCTGCTCGAACGGGACGCCGTGCGCGCGCCAGTGCGGCGAGGCCCACAGCCATGCCAGCCCCATCGGTCCGAGCAGCCATTTGTGTCCGACCGAGACCACGAAGTCCGGCCGCCAGGCATCCAACCGCACCGGCAGCACGCCGAGGCTCTGGCTCAGGTCCAGCACCAGCATCGCGCCAACCGCATGTACGCGCGGCGCGATGCGGTCCAGATCCAACAGACTGCCGTCGCGCCAGTAGGCGTTGGGCAGGGTCGCCACGCGCACGCGCGGCTCTGCATCCAGCGTCGCCAGGACCGCCGCGGTCCAGTCCTGCCCAGGTGCGCGCCGCACCACCGCCAGGGACGCGCCGCTCTCGGCGCAGCGTTGCTGCCACGCCAGCAGGTTGGACGGAAACTGGCCATCGAGCAGCAGCACCGCATCGCCGGGCGCCAACGGCACCTGCCGCGCCGCGATGGCCAGGCCGTACGCGGCCGACGGCACCATCGCCACGCCCTCGCCGTCGCCCGAGAACACGGTGGCCGCGGCCAGCGCGCGCAGGTCTTCGATCTGCGCGCGCCAGGCATCGAAGGACAGCGTCCAGGGCGCGATCGACTCGGCCAGCGCCGCCTGCCCCGCGACCAGTGCACGGTGCAGGCGCGGCCCCTTGCTGGCGGTGTCCAGGTAGCGCACGCCGGGCGGCAGCGCGAACGCCTCCGCCGCGGTATCGAAGTCGACCAGGGCGCCGGCGGACGCCGAACCGGCAGGGTGGTGCAAAGCGCTCGTAGACATGTGGCTAGGGTAACGCCACGGTCCGCGACGCGTGACGGTCCGTTCACGCCGCTGCGCTAAGACTGCATCGATGCAAGCGATCTCTCCGGCGTCACCGCCCTCGCCCATCGCATCCGTCGCGACGCTGGCGGACCGCCTGCGCCGCGTGCGCGCACGCAGCCGTCATCTCGCCGCACCATTGAGCGAAGAAGACGCGATGGTACAGAGCATGGACGACGCCAGCCCGGCCAAATGGCATCTGGCGCACACCACCTGGTTCTTCGAGCGGTTCGTGCTCGGCGCCGATCCGGCGTACCGCCCCCACGATCCGCAGTGGGACTACCTGTTCAACAGCTACTACCAGAGCATCGGTCCGGCGCATGCGCGGCCGCATCGCGGCCTGCTGTCGCGGCCATCGCTGACGCAGGTGCTGGACTACCGCAGCGAGATCGAAACCCGCGTACTGGCGCAGTTGCAGGCCGGCACGCTGGAGCCGCAGACGCTGCAGATCCTGGAACTGGGCCTGCAGCACGAACAACAACACCAGGAACTGCTGCTCACCGACATCAAGCATGCGTTCTGGCGCAATCCACTGGGCCCGGCCTATCGCGCGGATCTGGCGACGCAGCACGCGCCGGCGTCCCCGCTGCGCTGGCTGCAGCGCGACGAACAGATCAGCGAGATCGGTGCCGCGCCGTGGCCGGCGCATGGCGGTTTCGCCTACGACAACGAATCGCCGCGGCATCGCGTGCTGGTGCCGGCGCATGCGCTGGCCAGCCGCCCGGTGAGCAACGCCGAGTACGCCGAGTTCATCGCCGATGGCGGCTATCGCACGGTCGGGCTGTGGCTCAGCGACGGCTGGGCCAAGCGTTGCGCCGAGGACTGGCAGCGCCCGCTGTACTGGCACGCCGACGGCGCGCGCGAATTCACCCTCGGCGGCTGGCGCGAACGCGATCCGCATGCGCCGGTGTGTCATCTCAGCCTGTTCGAGGCAGATGCCTTCGCGCGCTGGGCCGGCGCGCGCCTGCCGACCGAGGCGGAGTGGGAACAGGCTGCCACCGGTGTCGCCATCGCCGGCAACTTCGTCGACACCGAGGCACTGCATCCGCAGTCGACGGCGCCGGCCGACACCGGCCTGCAGCAGTTGTTCGGCGATGTCTGGGAATGGACCGGCAGCGCCTACCTGCCCTACCCCGGCTTCCGCCCGTGGTCGGGCACGCTGGGCGAATACAACGGCAAGTTCATGAACGCGCAGTGGGTGTTGCGCGGCGGCAGCTGCGCCACGCCGCGCGACCACATCCGCGCCAGCTACCGCAACTTCTTCCCCTCCGATGCGCGGTGGCAGTTCGCCGGCGTGCGCCTGGCCGAGGATTCCGCATGAATGCCGCAACCGCCCGTGCCCTCACCGAAGCCGCCCTCACCGACCTGCATCCGCAGCCGGACGACATCACCGCCGATGCGATCGCCGGCCTGTCGTGCAGCCCCAAGCAGCTGCCGTCCAAGTATTTCTACGACGCCGAGGGCTCGCGCCTGTTCGAGGCGATCACCCGCCAGCCCGAGTACTACCTGACCCGCACCGAGCTGGAGTTGCTGGAAGCGCGCATGCCCTCAATCGCGCAGGCGGTGGGCACCGGCGCGCACGTGGTGGAACTGGGCAGCGGCAGCGGCCGCAAGACCCAGTTGCTGCTGGACGGCCTGCGCATGCCGGTGGCGTACACGCCGATCGAGATTTCCCGCGACATGCTGATGTCCAGCACCACGCGGCTGGCCGAGCGCTTCCCGCACATCCAGATGCTGCCGGTGTGCGCCGACTTCACCGCGCCGGTGGCGCTGCCGGCACCGCAGCGCGGCGCGCGCCGCACCCTGGTGTTCTTCCCCGGCTCGACCCTGGGCAACTTCACCCGCGAGGACGGCATTGCCCTGCTGCGCTCGATGCGCCAGACCATGGGCGCGGACGGCTGCGCCCTGGTCGGCATCGACCTGGTGAAGGACACGGCACTGCTGGAGGCCGCCTACAACGACGCCGCCGGGGTCACGGCCGAATTCACCCTGAACCTGCTGCGCCGGCTCAACCGCGAGATCGGCAGCGACTTCGACCTGGCGCAGTTCCGCCATCATGCCGTTTATTCGGAAGCGCGCGAGCGCATCGAGACCTTCCTGGTCAGCCAGTGCGCACAGCAGGTGACCGTGGCCGGGCGCCACTTCGATTTTGCCGAAGGCGAAGCGATGCAGGTCGAGTACAGCCACAAGTACACCGACCAGAGCTTTGCGGCGATGGCCGCCGAGGCCGGCCTGCGCGTCAGCCACGGCTGGAATGCGCAGGACGATGCGTTTGGGTTGCGGTTGCTGCAGAGCCGGGATCCGGGGCCCGGGGCCCGGGACCCGGAAAAGCCTTAATCTTCCAAGATGCGGCACGCCATGATGGTGTCCGCGGCAAAATCGCTATCAAGCGATTTTTTGTGGGAGGGGCTTCAGCCCCGACAGGCTTTCCCGGCAAAGCCCGTCGGGACTGAAGTCCCTCCCACAATGCAATCGCAACCGCCTTGCACTCGCGGAAAAATCGCGGGTCCCGGCTTTTCCGAGTTCCCTCAGGCCTGATACCCATTGCTGATCGGATAACGCCGCTCGCGCCCGAACGCGCGGCGCGACACCTTCGGGCCCGGCGCGGCCTGGTGGCGCTTCCATTCGCTGATGCGCACCAGCCGCACCACCCGGTCGACCACCTCGGCGGCATAGCCGGCGGCGACGATCTCGTCGCGTGATTCTTCCTGGTCGACGTAGCGGTACAGGATGCCGTCGAGCACGTCGTACGGCGGTAGCGAATCCTGGTCGGTCTGGTTGGCGCGCAGCTCCGCCGAGGGCGGCCGCGCGATCACCGCCGGCGGGATCACCGGCGCACCGCCGACCGTGTTGCGCCACTTCGCCAGGCCGAACACCTCGGTCTTGTACAGGTCCTTCAGCGGCGCATAGCCGCCGCACATGTCGCCGTAGATGGTAGCGTAGCCCACCGCGTACTCGCTCTTGTTGCCGGTGGTCAGCAGCAGGCCGCCGAACTTGTTGGCCAGCGCCATCAGGATCACGCCGCGGCTGCGCGACTGCAGGTTCTCCTCGGTGACGTCGGGCTCGGTGCCGGCGAACAGCGGGCCGAGCGCGCTCAGCAGGCCCTCGAACGCCGGCTCGATCGCCACCGTCTCCAGCTTCACGCCGAGGACGCGGCATTGATCCGCGGCCAGGTCGTTGGACAGGTCGGCGGTGTAGCGCGACGGCAGCCGCACCGCGGTGACGTTGTCCGCGCCAAGCGCGTCCACCGCCATCGCCAGCACCAGCGCCGAATCGATGCCGCCGGACAGGCCCAGCCAGACCTTGGAAAAGCGATTCTTTGCGCAATAGTCCTGCAGCCCGCGTACCACCGCGCGCCAGGCCAGCGCATCCATGCTCTCGTCGCCGTCGTCGGTCCAGCGCAGCGGCGCGAAGCGGCGCACGGCGGTGTCGTACTCGACCACCAGCCACTGGTCGGTGAAGGCGGCCGCGGCCGGATGCACGGTGCCGTCGCCGTCGGCCACCACCGAAGCGCCGTCGAACACCAGCGCATCCTGGCCACCGACCACGTTGAGATAGGCCAGCGCCGCGCCACTCTCGCGGCTGCGCTCGGCCAGCAGCGCGTCGCGCTGCGCATGCTTGCCGCGTTCGTAGGGGGAGGCATTGGGCACCAGCACCAGTTCCGCGCCCGCCTGCACGGTCGCCGCCAGCGGCTCCGGGAACCACAGGTCCTCGCAGATCACCAGGCCGACCGGCGTGCCCTTGACCTCGAACACGCAGTTCTCGCCGTCCGGGTCGACATCGAAGTAGCGGCGCTCGTCGAACACCGCGTAGTTGGGCAGTTCGCGCTTGCGGTAGGTGCGTTCGATGCGGCCGCCGCGCAGCACGCTGGCGGCGTTGTAGACCACGCTGCCGGCGCTTTGCGGCCAGCCGACCACCGCGACGATGCCACGCACCTGTGCGGCAATGCGCTGCACCGCGCGCTCGCAGTCGGCCAGGAAACCCGGCCGCAATAGCAGGTCTTCCGGCGGATAGCCGCTGACCGCCAGTTCCGGGAACAGCACCACGTCGGCGCCGTACTCGTCGCGCGCCTCCTCGATCAACGCGATGATCCGGTCGGTGTTCTGGGCGACGGCGCCAACCGGGAAATCGAACTGGGCCATGGCGAGGCGGAGGGAAGCGGACATAGGCAACCTTGCAGGAACGAATGGAAGACCGTCAGGCGCCACACGAGCGCATCGCACCTGCCGCGGCGCCGTTGCATCGCAAGGCCCCATGCGCAGTGTAGCGCTGTGCCGGGTTGCGGCCGATGATGCGCGTGCCGCCACGTTGGAGTGTGGGCATGTAGCCCACGCAGGCCGCATCTTGGATGTGCACATGGCGGGAGCCGCGGCGCTGCCGCAGGACGCTCTCCAAGGTGCACGCCCCCGAGAAAGCCGCTTGGCCAGGCACCCCGCGTCGCGACTGAAGTCGCTCCCACAATCGAGCAACATGCACGACCAATAGAAATCGCTGGTGCATGCGCCGCGCGTCGCCGCCGAAGCCGCGCTCACTCCAGGGACAGCACGTGCCGAGGCGTCACTGTGGGAGGGACTTCAGTCCCGACTGCATCACCCCCGAAGCACCTGCCAGCCACCGCCATGTGCTTCAGCGGATGCCAGCGCCAGTCCGCTCAAGGCGCCGCCGGCGCCAGCGCCGCAGCAACATCGTCACTCCCGCACACAAACTCAGCGCAGCGAGGCCCAGCACCGCCATGCGCACGCCAACGCCGTGCTGGAACACCACCTCCTTGCCCTCGCCGTCGAGCGTGTAGGCGACCACGTAGTCGCCCATCGTGCCCATGCCCTCGCGTCCGCCGGCCGCGATCACCACGTACTGCTTGCCGCCCACCGCATAGACCGA
Source organism: Xanthomonas sp. SHU 166 (assembly GCF_000364685.1). Taxonomy (NCBI): domain Bacteria; kingdom Pseudomonadati; phylum Pseudomonadota; class Gammaproteobacteria; order Lysobacterales; family Lysobacteraceae; genus Xanthomonas; species Xanthomonas sp. SHU 166. The sequence continues at coordinate 664 of NZ_AQOJ01000081.1, read as the reverse complement.
AGGCGTGGCCTGGCCACCGGCCGGCAGCTTGGCCTCCCACAGGGTCCTGCCGGTGGCGCTGTCGAGCGCGCGCAGGCGCGCATCGGCCGCCGCGGCGATGAAGGTCAGGCCACTGGCAGTGGTCACCGCGCCACCGAGCAGCGGCGTGCCCACCTCCAGCGGCAGCCACGGCAGTTTCTCTTCCAGCGTGCCGAGCGGGCGCTCCCAGGCGATCTTGCGCGTGCGCAGATCCACCGCCACCAGTCGCCCCCACGGCGGCTTGACGCAGGGAATGCCGCCTGAGGAGCTCAACATGCCGCGGCGCATGTAGTACGGCGTGTCTTCCATGTCGTTGAACTGCTGGTCCGGATGGCGCGCATGCTCGGCCTTGCTGAACTGCTCGCGCGGGATCAGCGCCACCTGCATCGGCAAGTCCGACACCGGCATGATCGCCAGCTGGCGCTGCGGATCCACCGCGATGCCACCCCAGTTCACGCCGCCGGCCCAACCCGGCAGCGCGATCGTGCCGCGCACGCTGGGCGGGGTGAACAGGCCTTCCGAGCGCAGCCCGGCGATCAGCGCTGCGCATTCGCGGCGCGCGCCGGGCGTCGCCCCCCAGGCGTCGGCGGCAGTCAGCGGCGTGTGCCGCGCCAGGCGCAGCCCCGGTTCGGGCATCGGCTGGGGG
>NZ_AQOJ01000080.1:0-3355 GCF_000364685.1 Xanthomonas sp. SHU 166 | reverse complement strand
CGGGAGAGGGGTTGGGGTGAGGGTCCGGCGCGCGCAGCGCCTCGCCGACTCAACCCCTCACGCCGCCGGCAACCACAGCAGCAACGCCGCGCCCAGCACGATGCGGTACACCGCGAAGGCGGTGAAGCGGTGCGACTTGATGTAGCCCAGCAGCCACTTCACCACCACGAAGCCGGTGACCATCGAGGCGACGAAGGCCAGGGCCACGTCGCCCCAGTTTTCGCTGCCCAGGCCGCCGTCCTTGTACAGCTCCAGGAACGAATAGGCGCTGGCCGCGAACATGGTCGGGATGCCGACCAGGAAGGCGAACTCGGCCGCGGCCGAGCGCTTGCTCAGGCCCAGCAACATCGCCAGGAAGATCGTCGCCGCCGAGCGCGAGGTGCCGGGGAACACGCCGGCCACCACCTGCGCCAGGCCGACCGCGATGGCCACCGTCCAGGTCACCGTCTCGCGCTCCGGCATGCGCGCAGCGAAGTACTCGGCCACCAGCATCCACACGCCGCCGATCACCAGCGCCCACGCCACCGGCTGCACGCTGTCGGGCAACTGCCAGCCGGCCTTGCGGACGATGAGACCGACCACCGCGGTGACCAGGAAGGCGGCGCCCAGCTTGAAGGCGTAGTCGCGGTTGGCGCGGTCGCCCAGGCCGGTGGCCAGATCCCACAGGCGCTGCCGGAACACCAGGGTGGTGGCCAGGATCGCGCCGGCCTGGATCACGATGTTGAAGAAGTCGGACCGGTGGCCGAGCCAGCGCTCGGCGATCAACAGGTGCCCGGTGCTGGAAATGGGCAGGAATTCGGTCAGGCCTTCGATGATGCCCAGCAGCAGGGCCGACAACAGATCGCTCATGGAGGAGAGGGTCGCTTTGGGGGAGGGGAAGCTGTGCAAGGATAGAGCATCCGCCTCGCGCACAAATTTGGTGCGTTCAGGTGTGAATGCACCACGAAAGTGCAGTGCATTTGCATCCTTCGCGTGCACGCTTCAGCAGAATCAAGGGCTTGTGAGTGCCACACGCTTGGCATGGCGATTGCTGATACTCGCCCACGCCCTTCACAACCCGAGGTTGCATCGAATGTCTGCGGAAACTATTGAGAAGCTGGTCAAGGACAACAAGATCGAGTTCGTCGACCTGCGCTTCGTCGACATGCGCGGCGTGCAGCAGCACGTCACCTTCCCGGTCAGCATCATCGAGCCGGCGCTGTTCGAGGAAGGCAAGATGTTCGACGGCAGCTCGATCGCCGGCTGGAAGGGCATCAACGAATCGGACATGGTCCTGCTGCCCGACGCCGACACCGCCTTCGTCGATCCGTTCATGGCCGATCCGACCTTGGTGCTGACCTGCGACATCCTCGACCCGGCCACCATGCAGAGCTACGGCCGCGACCCGCGCGGCGTGGCCAAGCGCGCCGAGGCCTACCTGAAGTCCAGCGGCATCGCCGACCAGGCGTTCTTCGGCCCGGAGCCGGAATTCTTCATCTTCGACGGCGTGCGCTTCGGCAACGAGATGGGCCACACCTTCTTCAAGATCGATTCGGAAGAGGCGGCCTGGAGCAGCGGCAGCAAGATCGAAGGCGGCAACAGCGGCTACCGTCCGGCGGTCAAGGGCGGCTACTTCCCGGTGCCGCCGACCGACTCGCTGCAGGACCTGCGCGCCGAGATGTGCAAGACCCTGGAGCAGGTCGGCATCGAAGTCGAAGTGCACCACCACGAAGTGGCCACCGCCGGCCAGTGCGAGATCGGCACCAAGTTCAACTCGCTGGTGAAGAAGGCCGACGAGCTGATGATGATGAAGTACATCATCAAGAACGTCGCCTACCGCAACGGCAAGACCGCGACCTTCATGCCCAAGCCGATCGTCGGCGACAACGGCTCGGGCATGCACGTGCACCAGTCGCTGGCCAAGGGCGGCACCAACCTGTTCTCCGGCGACGGCTACGGCGGCCTGTCGCAGATGGCGCTGTGGTACATCGGCGGCATCTTCAAGCACGCCAAGGCGATCAACGCCTTCACCAATTCCGGCACCAACAGCTACAAGCGTCTGGTCCCGGGCTTCGAGGCGCCGGTGATGCTGGCCTACTCGGCGCGCAACCGTTCGGCCTCGTGCCGCATTCCTTGGGTGTCCAACCCGAAGGCGCGCCGCATCGAGATCCGCTTCCCGGATCCGCTGCAGTCCGGCTACCTGACCTTCGCCGCGCTGATGATGGCCGGCCTGGACGGCATCAAGAACCAGATCGACCCGGGCGCGCCCAGCGACAAGGACCTGTACGACCTGCCGCCGGAAGAAGAGAAGCAGATCCCGCAGGTGTGCTCCAGCCTCGACCAGGCGCTGGAAGCGCTGGACGCCGACCGCGAGTTCCTCAAGGCCGGCGGCGTGTTCACCGACGACTTCATCGACGGCTACATCGCGCTGAAGATGCAGGAAGTGACCAAGTTCCGCGCGGCCACGCACCCGCTGGAATACCAGCTGTACTACGCCAACTGAGTTCCACGCGCGGCGATGGCGAAGGCTTCCCCTCCCTCCTTCGCCATCGCCGCCACCTGCCCGGCTGGGGAGCCGCGCAGGTGGTCCGCGCCCACCATCGCGTCATCGAGTGTCCAGGGGATGGACCGCGCAACAGAGCGCTTGCGTGCCGTGGGCCACGTTCCCTCCCACGTCGCCGCCGCCGCCGCACCTTGGGTGCGGTGGGCCACGGCGTGATCCACGGAACGCATCGCGCAGCAGCACCCGCGCCGTTCGCGGCGCGGTCGATGGGCCCAGTGCCGGTCGGCCTTCGGCGGCCGGTTCCTTCCACCAACGGGGTATGCGCATGAAACTGATCACCGCCATCATCCGGCCATTCAAGCTCGACGAGGTCCGCGAGGCCTTGTCGCAGGCTGGGGTGTCCGGCATCACCGTCACCGAGGTCAAGGGCTTCGGTCGGCAGAAGGGCCACACCGAGTTGTATCGCGGTGCCGAGTACGTCGTCGACTTCCTGCCCAAGATCAAGATCGAGACCGTGGTGACCGACGAGCGTCTGGACGCCGTGGTCGAGGCGATCCAGGGCGCGGCCGGCACCGGCAAGATCGGCGACGGCAAGATCTTCGTCACCGCCATCGAGCAGGTCGTCCGCATCCGTACCGGCGAAATCGGCGCCGATGCGCTCTAACCCCACCTTGGAGCCCTTCATGAAGACAGGTCTGTTCGCCGGGTGGAAGGCCCGGTTCTACGCGGTATGCATGCTGATGCTGGTCAGCGCGATGGCGGTCGGCATCCCCGGCAAGGCCTTCGCCCAAGCCGAAACCACCCCGGCGCCGACGCCGGACGTGGTCACCGAACAACTGACGCCGCCGCCCGCACCGGCCGCCGCGCCGGCCA
>NZ_AQOJ01000079.1:0-4483 GCF_000364685.1 Xanthomonas sp. SHU 166 | reverse complement strand
CCCATTCTAGCAGGCCGGCCGCGCCACGCCGGACACGCCGGTTTGATCAGGATCAAGGCGGCATGGGGCGGCGCGCCGGACACTGCGCCCACACCCAACCGAGACTCCACCATGCGCACCACCTCCCCCCTTCTGCTCGCCGGCCTGGCCGCCGCCCTGACCCTGTGCGCCCTGCCGGCGCTGGCGCAGTCGCAAGGCGACTGGACCATCGGCATCGGCGCCCACCAGGTCAACCCGAAGTCCGACAACGGCACGCTCGCCGGCGGCACCCTGCCGCTGCGCATCGACAGCAACATCCGGCCGACGGTGACCTTCGAGTACTTCGTGCACCAGGACCTGGGCGTGGAAGTGCTGGCTGCGCTGCCGTTCGAGCACGACATCAGCGTCAAGGGCGTGGGCAAGGTCGGCAGCACCAAGCACCTGCCGCCGGTGGTGTCGCTGCAGTACCACTTCAACAGCGCCGGCAAGGTCTCGCCGTTCGTCGGTGCCGGCATCAACTACACTACCTTCTTCAGCGAGAAGACCACCGGCGCGCTGGCCGGCAGCAAGCTCAAGCTGGACGACTCCTGGGGCCTGGCCGCGCATGCCGGCGTGGACATCGCGCTCACCGACAAGTCGGCGCTGCGCGTGGACATGCGCTGGATCGACATCGACAGCAAGGTCAAGGTCAACGGCAGTGACCTGGGCACCGCGCACATCGATCCGCTGGTGTATGGCCTGGCCTACGTGATGAAGTTCTGAGACGGGCGCCGGCGCCGCTGCGACCTGTGGCGCCGGCGGCAACAGGATCGGCGCCGCTCGCGGCAGCGGCGCCATTCCGGAGCATGGCCGTACCGGATCGACACGCGGGCCGCACACGCGGCCTCGCCGGAGCGCAGCGCGTCCGCCCCGCTTCTCTGGCAGACTACGCGCCACACGGATGTGGATCGGTGCCCGCCGGGCCGACACGGGGTTCGCATCCGCCCACTCGTCGTCCACCGGGGTCTCCCATGCCGCCACGCCTGTTCCGTCGCCTTGCCGTCGCCGCCCTCGCCAGCATCGCCCTGCCCGCCGCGGCGCAGTCGGCCGGCCACTTCACCACCAGCTATGGTCTGCACGGCATGGTGCCGGGGTCGTCCAACGGCACGCTGCGCGGCAGCGACCAGCGCTTCGACGCCGACGTCGCGCCGGCCGTATCGTTCAGTTACGAATACTTCTTCCGCGGCAACCTCGGCGTGGAGATCCAGGGCCTGGTCGGCCAGCAGAAAATCGGCGTTGACCGCGGCGGCGACATCGGCAGCGCCTGGATGCTCTCGCCCACCATCTCGCTGCAGTACCACTTCAACGGCAACGGCGACATCTCCCCGTTCGTCGGCGCCGGCCTCAACTACACCGCCTTCCTCGGCAGCGACGGCAAGGGCGCGTTCGCGTCCAACGACGTGAAGTTCAAGGACAGCATTGGCCCGGCGCTGCATGCCGGCGTGGATTTCGCGGTGGGCGAACGCAGCGCGATCCGCGTGGATGCGCGCTGGACCGGCATGCGCAGCGACGTGAAAGTGGACGGCAGCACGCTCGGCAAGGCCAAGCTCGATCCGGTCACCTACGGCGTCGCGTACCTGATGTATTTTTGAGCCTGCAGCCGGGTCGTGTCCCCGGACGCGGCTCGGCACGGTCGGCGACGCCGCCTGGCACCGGCGTCCGCCATGCTGAGCGGCAACGCAATAGACCCGGCACGCGTCATGGCCGCGTCGTCGGCGCCGGCTAGAATCGGCGCATGAAAATCTCTCCCTTCGTTTGCACCGCGCTCGCCGCGGCCCTCGCCGCCACACCGTCCGCCGCCTTCGCCTGGGGCCCGCTGGGTCACCGCCTGGTCGCCGATCTCGCCGACACCCAACTCACCCCGCAAGCCCGCGCGCAGGTCCGCACCCTGCTGCAGGGCGAACCCGACCCGACCCTGGCCGGCGTCGCCAACTGGGCCGACCAGCTCCGCGAACACGATCCCGACCTGGGCAAGCGCAGCGCGCGCTGGCACTACGTCAACCTGGCCGAGAACGACTGCCACTACGAACAGACCCGCGACTGCCCGGACGGCAACTGCGCGGTCGAGGCGCTGCGCCGCCAGGCCGCGATCCTCGCCGACCGCAGCCAGCCGCAGGCCGCGCGTGCGCAGGCGCTGAAGTTCGTGGTGCATTTCGCCGGCGACGTGCAGCAGCCGCTGCATGCCGGCTACGCCCGCGACAAGGGCGCCAACACCGTGCAGATCCAGTTCGAGGGCAAGGGCAGCAATCTGCATTCGCTGTGGGACAGCGGCCTGCTGCGCAGCCGCGGACTGGACGAACAGGCCTACCTGGCCGAACTGGAAAAGCAGCCGTTGCCGGCGCCCTCGCCGGCGGGCAGCGCGCTGCCGCCGCCGGCCGCGGCGTGGGCCGAGGCCTCCTGCAAGATCATGCTGCGTCCGGGCTTCTATCCGCCCGGCGCCACGCTGCCGGCCGATTACGTGACGACCTGGCGCCCGGTCGCCGAAGCGCAGTTGCGCCAGGCCGGCGCCGACTTGGCGGCCACGTTGAACGCGGCGCTGGGCAAGTAAGCCCGGCGCACCGTGCAGGAGCGGCTTCGGCCGCGATGGACTTTCCCAGGTAAGCCCATCGCGGCTGAAGCCGCTGCTACGAGAGCGTTACGCAGAATTCAACTGTGCAAGCGTCCAGCGCACGATCTCGGCGGTGCCGATGGCGCCGCTGTGCCGGCCGAGTTCGCGGCCCTGGCGCAGCAGGAGCAGCGTCGGGATGCTGCGGATGCCGAAGCGCCGGGCCAACGCCGGGTGCGCGTCGCTGTCCAGCTTGCCCAGGCGCAGCCGCGGCTCGAGCTGCGCGGCCGCGGCCGCGAAGTGCGGGGCCATGGTCCGGCACGGACCGCACCACGGCGCCCACACGTCCACCAGCAACGGTAGGTCGCTGCGCTCGGCGTGCGCGGCAAACGTCTCGGCGGTCAGCGTGACCGGTGTGGCGTCGAACAAGCCGCGATGGCAGCGTCCGCATTGCGGCGCGTCCGCCAGTTTCGCCTCCGGCACCCGGTTGAGCGCGGCGCAGTGCGGGCAGGCGACATGCAGCGGCGTGGTCATGCGCCGGCCTCGATGCTCTTGTCGCCCAGCAGCACGGTGCCTTGCGCATCCTTGACCGTGACCTGCACGTCGATGCCCTGGCGCACGCTCTGGGTGACCACGCAGAACTGCTCGAACTGAGCCAGGATCCGTTCCAGCTGCGCATAGTCCTGGTTGGCGCCGGGCAGCTGCAGTTCCACCGAGGCCTGCGGAATGCGCCAGAACCCTTCCGGATTGCGCATCGGCGTGGCGGTGATGTGCGCGACCACCCCGGCCGGATCGTTCTTGTACTTGCGCATCGCGAACAGCAGGCTGGCCGCCAGGCAGTTGGCGATGCCGGCCAGCAGGATGCGCGTGGGATTGGGGCCGCGCTCCTGGCCCAGCGGCGCGGTTTCGTCGCTCAACCAGGGCTCCAGCGTGGTTTCGTCGAAGCGAATGCGGAACGCGAAGTCCGTGTCCTGCTCCAGGGTGACGCGGATCGGATCGCCGATGGGCATCGTGGAAACTCCACTTCGCAGAAAGGGATTTCGACTCTACGCCGGCACCGGTAACGGCGTGTGGACGCAGCCTTGCGCTCACGCCGCCGCTTCGCGCCGTGCCAGCGGGTAGTACAGCAACGGGATGACCAGCAGGGTCAGTGCGGTGCTGACCAGGATGCCGAACAACAGCGCCACCGCCAGGCCGTTGAAGATTGGATCGCCAAGGATGAACAGCGCACCCAGCATCGCCGCCAGGCCGGTCAGCATGATCGGCGGTGCGCGCACCGCACAGGCCTCGATCACCGCCTGTTCGGCGCTGCGTCCCTGCGCCAGGGCATGACGGATGAAGTCCACCAGCAGGATCGAATTGCGCACGATGATGCCGGCCAGGGCGATCATGCCGATCATGCTGGTCGCGGTGAACTGCGCGCCGAGCAGGGCATGACCCGGCATCACCCCGATCACCGTCAGCGGAATCGGCGCCATGATCACCAGCGGCAGCAGATAGCTGCGGAACTGCGCCACCACCAGCAGATAGATCAGCAACAGGCCCACCGCGTAGGCGATGCCCATGTCGCGGAAGGTCTCGTAGGTGATCTGCCACTCGCCGTCCCATTTCACCGCGAAGTCGACGGTGTCGACCGGCGGTGCGATGAAATACTGCCGCAGCGTCTGCCCATCGAGCCGGTGCCGGCGCAGTTGCCCGACCAGATCGAACATGCCGTACAGCGGGCTGTCCAGGCGCCCGGCTTCGTCGCCGGTGACGTACACCACCGGCCGCAGGTCCTTGTGCGCGATGCTGTCGTCCCAGGGCAGGCGCTGCACCGTCACCAGTTCCGACAGCGGCACCAGTTGCCCATCGCCGCCGCGCACGCGCAGCGCCAGCAGGCGGGCGCTGGCGGCCTGCGCGGCGCCCGGCAGGCGCAGC
>NZ_AQOJ01000078.1:0-1079 GCF_000364685.1 Xanthomonas sp. SHU 166 | reverse complement strand
TTTCCCCTTCCATCCGCCGCGCCAGGCGCGGCCGCAGGAGCTACTGAAATGGCAATCAAGGTCGGCATCAACGGTTTCGGTCGCATCGGGCGCAACGTGCTGCGCTCGGCGGTGCAGAATTTCGGCAGCGACATCGAGATCGTCGCCATCAACGACCTGCTCGAGCCGGATTATCTGGCTTACATGCTGCAGTACGACTCCGTGCACGGCCGCTTCCAGGCGGAGGTGTCGGTGGACGGCAATCATCTGCTGGTCAACGGCAAGAAGATCCGCCTGACCCAGGAACGCGATCCGGCCGCGCTGAAGTGGGGCGAGGTCGGCGTGGACGTGGTGATCGAGTCCACCGGCCTGTTCCTGACCAAGGAAACCGCGCAGAAGCACCTGGACGCCGGCGCCAAGAAGGTGATCCTGTCGGCGCCGTCGAAGGACGACACGCCGATGTTCGTGTATGGCGTCAACGACAGCACCTATGCGGGTCAGGCCATCGTCTCCAACGCCAGCTGCACCACCAACTGCCTGGCGCCGCTGGCCAAGGTGATCAACGACAAGTGGGGCATCAAGCGCGGCCTGATGACCACCGTGCACGCGGCCACCGCCACCCAGAAGACCGTGGACGGGCCGAGCAACAAGGATTGGCGCGGCGGCCGCGGCATCCTGGAGAACATCATTCCGTCCAGCACCGGTGCGGCCAAGGCGGTCGGCGTGGTGATCCCGGAGTTGAACAAGAAGCTCACCGGCATGAGCTTCCGCGTGCCGACCTCGGACGTGTCTGTGGTCGACCTGACCGTGGAACTGGAGAAGCCGGCCACCTACGCCGAGATCTGTGCCGAGGTGAAGGCGCAGAGCGAAGGCGCGCTGAAGGGCATCCTCGGCTACACCGAAGACAAGGTGGTGGCTACCGATTTCCGCGGCGACGCGCGTACCTCGATCTTCGATGCCGATGCCGGCATCGCCCTGGACGGCACCTTCGTCAAGCTGGTGTCCTGGTACGACAACGAGTGGGGCTACTCCAACAAGTGCCTGGAAATGGTCAAGGTGGTGGCGAAGTAAGCCGCCTGGCGTCGTCCACAAAGAAAGCG
>NZ_AQOJ01000077.1:0-6606 GCF_000364685.1 Xanthomonas sp. SHU 166 | reverse complement strand
CAGCCGCCGCACCGCCTGCGAAGCGCCGTGGACGCCGCTGCCCGGCGTGCGCGTGGCGCCGCAGCCGGACGGCACCCTGGTGCACGCGCCGCACCTGCCGCAGCCGGTGCTGCTGGCCGACCTGATGGAAGTGGATGCCGACGGCCGTTTCCAGGTGCGCGGGCGCCAGGCCGACCTGCTGGAGATCGCCGGCAAGCGCGCCTCGCTGGCCGACCTCACCCGGCGCCTGCTGGCCCTGCCGGGCGTGGTCGACGGCGCGATGCTGCAACTGGATCCGGAACCGGGCCAGGCGGTGGGCCGCATCGCCGCGGTGGTGGTGGCGCCGACCCTGGACGAGGCCGCGATCCTCGCCGCGCTGCGCCGCGAGCTGGATCCGGTGTTCCTGCCGCGCCGCCTGCGCCTGCTCGACGCCCTGCCGCGCAACGAGACCGGCAAGCTGCCGCGCGATCGGTTGCTGGCGTTGCTGGCGGCACGCGAGGACTGACGGGGCGGTCGAATCGCACCGGGATCGGGATCAGGCCGGCTTGGCAAGCGGTCAATCGACCGCTGCTGGTGAAACGTCGAGCCTGCATCGCTGCAGATGGTTCAGTGGGCGGCTTGCTGTGGGGCCTGCCGGTGTTCGTATACTGCGCTCATCGCTTCGCGCCGCAAGGATGTGCCGCATGCCCCATCGGGCTTCTCTCGTCCTGATCGCCTCGCTGCTGTGCGGGGCCTGCACCCATGCGCCCGCGCGGACGCCTGCCGTTGCGCCTCCTGCCAAGGAATCTCCCGCCATGACCTCGTCCCCCTCGTCCGGCGCTGCCGATCAGGCCGCCGCGCCCGTGTCGCCCAAGCTGAGCGCCGAGCAGATGCTCAGCCGATTGCTGACCTTGATCCGGACCAGCAGAAGCGTGGCCGACTTCACGCCGGAGCGCTTGCATGAGGTGATGGGGGTGGAGATGGACTATGCGCGTGATGGGTCGGGACGTTATGGATTCGGGGAGAAGGTCAGCCGGGACTGGGTGCATGGCTTCGAGGTCAACATGAAGAAGGCCGATCCTCGGTTGATCTTCAGCTTCGATCCGGTTGTACCGGGCGCCTCGCCCGCGATGCGCGATCTCTGCCGCGTGGATTTCGATCAGTTCACCAGCGAATTAGAAGAAATGGGTTTTGTGCGTGAGCGCTACTACGACTCTCCCCCGGCGGCGCCGAACGGCGGGCCAAAGCCGTCTCACGGACCCTGGATGTACGATTCGTTCGAGCGCCCCGGCATGTGGTTGCAGGTTTACCCGCGTGACGAAAGCATCGGGTCCGATGATGCAGTCCGTCACTCCTGTGTTCAGATGGTGATAGTCGGATAAAGGGAGGCGCAGGGATGCCACTCACGCCACAAGCTCAAGCTGTCATCACCGACTTTGGTAGCCAGCCAAGTGTCAGTCCTGATCACGTGCGGAATCTGCGCGCGATCATCGAAGCATCGCCCGCCTTGGTCGATCAGCTAAACGACGCTGTACGTCAGGGCCAAGTGTCACGCATCGTTCCGCTGACCAATCCCAATGCTGGCGGCGAGTACGATTCTGAAAACAAGGCTGTGCGGGTCCCATTGGCCAGGCTTCAAGCATCGCCGTCTGGGCGGGCACCCAACGCGGGCGAACTCACCTATGTCCTGGGACATGAGTTGCAGCATGGCGCCAATGCCGCGGACACCAAGCGAGCACTCACCGAATTTGCCGCTGGCGTTTCCGCAATCTCACAGCGACAAAGTCCACGCGACTACACCGAACCTCTGGCGTCTCTCCTTGTACAGAATCGTCGCGATGAAGCCGGAGCCCAGATCGCCGCCTGGAATGCGATGGTCAGCAGGGTCCGCACGGCGAATCCGAACGCAACCCTTGAAGATATATACAACGAACAGCCAGGACGTATGGCTGATTTCATCGACAAGTCGGGCGCGCGACCTCACTTCGACTACACGCTCAAGCCGAATCTAAGCATCAATGCGGATATGACGATGCCCCAGAGTCCGGCCAATTTGGAGGGAATAGGGCAGAATTTTTTCGACAAGGCTTCCGAGATCAGCAAGCTCGGTGCTCTCGGCAACTCCGATTATGCCAACTACTACGCTGCCAATCCGGTCAGCCACATCGCCCAGGTCGAGCACCGGCAACATCCTCCCCAACCCGGCAACGACACCCCGCAGATCGCACTGAACCTGTCGCGGCTGCATCTGCGCGAGTCGCTGCTGGAAGAGAACGGGCTGGATCTGGGCAGGGACCGGCGTCCTCTGCCGTACTTCGACACCAGCACGCAGCCGCCGGTCGCGGGACTGCTGCAGCACACCGCCGACACCCATCGGCACGTGTCGCCCCTGGCCAACGGGTTGCCCGAACCTTCGACGCTTCCCGCGCAAGGCGCCGAGGCGCACCGGAGCGATGATCCGTCGCTGCCGGGGCATCCGGATCACGCGTTGCTGGAACAGATCCGAGCAGGCATGCGCAGGGTCGACGCAGACCTGGGCAAGGCCTACGACCACGACAGCGAGCGGCTCAGCCGCAGCCTGCTGGCGGCCTGCAAGGACAACCGCGACATGTATCCGGGCGCCGCGGGCTATTCGTTGTCGGGCAATGCGCTGGAGCGGGTCGACCACGTGGTGTTGGGAAAGACCGGGAACCTGATCGCCGTGCAGGGCGCACTGGACGACCCGGCGATGAAGCGCGCGGTCGTTCCGGTGGAGCAGGCGTTGGCCACGCCGGTGGAACAGTCGGACCAGAAACTGGCGCTGGCCAATCAGGCGCTGGGGCAGGAGCAACAGCGCACCACACAGCCGGAATTGGACCGTCACCTGACCGCGCCGACGCGTTAGTGCGTGTCGCCACTGCGTGGCCGGCGAGGGGGGATCGGCAGGCGCGGGGTGGAAGGCAGCGGCGCGAAACATCGACGCATACGCGCTTGCTGCGGCGCGCTCTGCCACGTCCGGCGTCCAACGTGATTTGCGCCGGGCAAGCAGCGACACGGCATCCGTCCCGCACAGACCGCACTTGGGCGCAAGTCCAGGGACAGCGCGTCGCGCGGGCGGAACCGGCGCGGCAGTGGCGGTGCCGGTACCCGCTCAGGAAAGCGCGGCGGCGACCTGCGCGAACAGGTGCGGCAGATCCACCGGCATGCGGGTGTCCACGTCGATCACCGCCCCCAGGCCGATTGGGCCGGGATAGTCGGCAAGCAGGTCGGGCGGCAGTTCCCGCAGGGGGTGTGCCGCGTGCTGCGTGCCCGTCGCGGAACGCGCGCGGAAGCGGCGCAGGGTCTCGTCATGGCCGCAGTGGCAATGGACTTCCACCAGCCTCGCCTGCAGTGCGGCGATCCTGCCGCGCTCGTAGTCGCTGCGGGGCCGGAAGTTGGCTTCCAGCACCGCGTGCGGACTGCGCTGTGCCAGCGACCAGAGCATCTCCATCGCTGCGCCGCCGAGACGGCGCGATGCGGCGAGATCGCCGCCGCCATCGCCCAGGGCGTCGGTCAGCGTCTCCTTGATGAAATCCTTGCAGAACAGCGGAAAGCCCAGGTGCGCCGCCAGCGGGACCGCCAGCGTGGTCTTGCCGGCGCCGGGGGCACCGGACACCAGGACGATCTTGCGTCGCCGTTCAACCATGCACGCCGTCGATCTCAACCGCCAGTTCGTCGCGGCAGATCACCGCGTGCAGCAGCAGGCGCGGGACGCGGTCGCCGAAGCGGGTATCGAGGGCGGCGGCGACCAGCGGCAGGTCGCCGGGCTCGCGCACGTAGACCTTGAGGCGGGTGCCGTCGCCGAACTGCGATGGCAGGTCCGGGGCGTGTTCGCGGGCGGCCGCCAGCAGGGCGTCGAAGTTGGCGAAGGTTTCCTCCAACTGCGCCAGCAGCTGGCCCTGATGCATGGAGGCGTGGCCGACCACGCTGGCGGTGCCCGACAGCAGCAGCGGCATGTCGCTGCCGGCCGGCGGCAGCATGGCGCGGGCGAAGCTGGGCGGCTGCGGGCCGTACTGGCGCGGGTAGCGGTAGGCGCTGACCTGGCGCGGGTTCTCCAGCGGGGTGCCGGCCTGCGCGGCGGCCAGCCAGTAGATCTGCATCACCCGTGCGTCGTCGCAGCGGCCCACTGCGGTCGCCGCGGGCAGCTGGGTGGCGTCGAAATCGCCCAGCCCGCGCGCGCGGCCGACGCAGAAGCGCCGGTAGCGCTCGCGGTCGCCGCTGCCCAGGGTGATCGCGTCGAGGTAGTTCCAGATGCGCAGCAGGCGCGGGGTGGCGCTGCCGGCGACGAAGGCGCTGATCTGCGCGTAGGCGAGCGCGGCGGCTTCCTCGATGTCCAGGTCGACCTGGCGCTCGTCGATCTCGATGACGCCGAACTGCAGGCGGCCGTCGCTGGCCCAGGCGATGGCGCCGTCGCGGCCGCTGTGCACCGGGGCGTCGGTGCGCCACACCTCGAGCATGCGCGGGCCGTGCGGCTGCAGCGGCACGCGCAGGTAGCGCGGGTCGTCGTGGTAGGGCGCGGTCTCGCCGAAACCGAATACCGCCAGGACGCGATCCTCGGCCAGCCACTGGCTGGGGTCGGTTTCGGCGATGTAGTCCACCTGCAACTGCGGATGGCCCTGCGTGTGGTGCGGAAACTGCAGGTGCGGGCGGCTCATGGTGTATCTCCGTGCAAGGTGTCGCCGTGGAACTGTTCGCGGGCCTGGCGGCGGCGGTGGCGCCAGGCGCGCCACGCCCGCGGCAGCATCGCCACCGCGGACAGCGCATAGATGGCGCGGAACACGCGCAGGCGGCGCAGCACCGCACGGTTGTCGAAGACGTCGCCGGCGAGCATCGCCACCACCGCCTGTTCCACCTGCAGCACGTTGCGCGGCTGCGCGAACAGCTCGCGCATGGTCGGCGAGGTGAAGCGGTAGATGAACCACTTGAACTCGTCCAGGCCGCCGCGCAAGTGCCGCTCCAGGCGCCGCTGCAGCCGCGCCTCGCGGGCCGGGTCGCGCAGCGCCGCGTCGACCACGGACGCGCCGCGCTCGGCGCTGTGCATGGCCAGGTACACGCCGGAGGAGAACATCGGGTCGACGAAGGCGTAGGCGTCGCCGAGCATCAGCCAGCGCGGCCCGCTCATGCGCGTGCATTCGTAGGCGTAGTTGCCGGTGGCGTGCACCGGCGCCACGCGCTGCGCGCCGGCCATGCGCGCCACCACGTCCGGATTCAGCGCCAGCGTGCGCAGCAGGAATGTCTCGCTGTCGCAGCCCTTGCGGGTCTTCATGTACTCCGGGTCGCACACCGCGCCCACGCTCATCACGTCGTCGGGCAGCGGGATCAGCCACATCCAGCCGTGCGCGTGGCGGTAGATGCTGATGTTGCCGGCGTCCTCGCCGGGGCGCCGCGCCACGCCGCGGAAATGGCTGAACAGCGCCGCCGACTGGTGCCGCGGATTGGCGCGCTTGAGCTTGAGCGTGTTGCCGAGAAAGGTGTCGCGGCCGCTGGCGTCGATCAGGTAGCGCGGCCGGTAGTGGCGCACGCCGTCGGCGCCGCGTGCCTGCACCGTCGGCGTCTCGCCGTCCAGCTGCACCGCCTCGACGCGGACGCCCTCGTGCACGTCGGCGCCGACCGCACGCGCGTGTGCGAACAGCACCCGGTCGAAGTCGGCGCGCGGCACCTGCAGCGCGAAGTCGGACTGCGCACCCAGTGCATGCGCGAAACGGAAGGTGTTGTAGCCGCCGGCATCGTTGGGGAAATCGGCGCCGAGCTTGAGCACGCCGATCGCCCGCACCTGGTCGAGCACGCCCAGCCGCTGCAGGATCGGCATGTTCATCGGCAGCAGCGATTCGCCGATGTGGAAGCGCGGGTGGTGGTCCTTTTCCAGCACCGTCACCCGCCAGCCGCGTTGCGCCAGCACGATCGCCGCCGCGCAGCCGGCCGGCCCCCCGCCGATCACCAGCACGTCGGGCGTGTCTGCCGCGGCGTCGCGTGCGGTGGGGGGAGGGGAAGCAACAGCGGCGGACGTCATCCTGAGGGAACCTGCGGGCGCAACGGCGGGGCGAAACGGCATGATAGCGTGCCGTTCGCGGGCCGATGGTTGCGCCGCAGCGCCCGATGCACCATCTTGTCGCACCCGTCCTTTCGCCTGGAAGCCCCTGGATGTCTTCGCAAACCGCCGCCGAACGTGAACTGGCCGAGCTGCTGGTCGAGAGCCTGAACCTGGAAGACGTCCAGCCCGGCGACATCGATCCGGAGGCGCCGCTGTTCAATACCGGCCTGGGGCTGGACTCGATCGACGCCCTGGAACTGGCGCTGGCGATCAGCAAGCGCTACGGCTTCCAGCTGCGCTCGGACAACGACGAGAACCGCCGGATCTTCGCCTCGCTGCGCGCGCTGTCGGCGCATGTCGAAGCCAACAAGACCAGCTGAGCCGGCCGACGCCGCGCCCTGGGCGCTGGCCCTGGGCGTGCTGCTGGCGCTGGCCTACTCGCCACTGGCGCACTGGGCCAATGCCGCGCACCGCCCGGACCTGGCGGTGCTGGCCGGCGCGGCGCTGGTGCTGATGGTGCTGGTGGAGCCGATGGCGCGCTGGCGGCCCTGGGCCTGGGCGCTGGCCATCGCCGCGACCGCGGCGCTGGTGCCGCTGTG
>NZ_AQOJ01000076.1:0-1655 GCF_000364685.1 Xanthomonas sp. SHU 166 | reverse complement strand
GTGCCCCTGCCGCACCTGCAACA
The DNA here is from genome assembly GCF_000364685.1 of Xanthomonas sp. SHU 166. Lineage (NCBI taxonomy): Bacteria > Pseudomonadati > Pseudomonadota > Gammaproteobacteria > Lysobacterales > Lysobacteraceae > Xanthomonas > Xanthomonas sp. SHU 166. The sequence goes on along the minus strand of NZ_AQOJ01000076.1, from coordinate 1,632 downwards.
GTGGCTGGCCGCGTTCGCGCCGGACGTGGTCGGGATCCAGGAGACCAAGCTGGAAGACCACAAGTTTCCCGACACTGCGTTGGCCGAGGCCGGCTACCGCAGCGTGTTCGCCGGGCAGAAGACCTACAACGGCGTGGCGATCCTGTCGCGCCTGCCGATCAGCGACGTGCAGATCGGTGTGCCGGGCCTGGAGGACGAGCAGAAGCGCGCCATCGCCGCCACCATCGGCGACCTGCGCATCGTCAATCTGTACGTGGTCAACGGCCAGGACGTGGGCACCGACAAGTACGCCTACAAGCTGCGCTGGTTGGAGGCGGTGCACGCCTGGCTGGCCGACGAGCTGCAGCGGCATCCGCGGCTGGTGGTGCTCGGCGACTTCAACATCGCCCCGGACGCGCGCGACGTGCACGACCCGCTGGTGTGGAGCGACAACCACATCCTCACTTCCACCGCCGAGCGCGGCGCCCTGCACAAGCTGCTCGGCCTGGGCCTGCACGACGGCTTCCGCCTGCACCATGCCGACGGCGGCATCTTCAGCTGGTGGGACTACCGCCAGGCCGGCTTCCGCCGCGACCTGGGGCTGCGCATCGACCTGACCCTGGTGTCCGAGGCGCTGAAGGCGCGCACCCGCGGTGCCGGCATCGACCGCGAACCGCGCAGCTGGGACCGCCCCAGCGATCACGCGCCGGCCTGGGTCGAGCTGGAGCCGGCGGCATGAGCGAGCGCCACGTGCGCCGCTGCATCGACAAGGTCGGCGACACCGCGATCGCGCCGCTGCACCGGCTCAGCTGCCACTGCGGTGCGGTGCAGATCGACCTGGAGCTGCCGCAGGGCATCGTCGACCCGCGCCGCTGCAACTGCTCGCTGTGCCGGCGCCGCGGCGCCATCGTCGCCTCGGTGCCGCTGGCGGCCCTGCATGTCCGCCAGGGCGAGCAGGCGCTGCGCCTGTACCAGTTCCACACGCATACCGCGCAGCATTATTTCTGCGGCACCTGCGGGATCTACACGCATCATCGGCGCCGCTCCGATCCCAGCCTGTACGGCTACAACGTCGGCTGCCTGGAGGGCGTGGACCCGTATGCGCTGGCCATCGCGGTGCCGGTCGAGGACGGCGTGCGCCATCCGGCCGACCGCGCTGCGCCGTGAGCGGGGCCGCAAACGCAAAACGCCCGGCGAACCGGGCGTTTGCGCAAGCGGCGAGGGCGCTGTGTCAGCGCGCGCGGCCGCGGGTGAACAGGTTGACGATCGCCAGCAGGATGATGGCGCCGATCAACGAGTACAGGAACGTCCACAGGGTGATCGCCTGGTTGATGCCGCCGCCGAACAGCCAGCCGGCGATCAGCGCGCCGACGATGCCGACCACGATGTTCAGAATGATGCCCTGCTGTGCGTCACGGCGCATGATGATGCTGGCCAGCCAGCCCACGATGCCGCCGACGATCAACCAGATGATGATGCCCATGCGTCAGACTCCTCGGTTCGGCCCGCACCAGGAGCGGTGGGGTGCGCGTCATTTAAGGAGCGCCGCCGTGAAGCGGCCGTATAGCGCCGGCCCCGCCGCGCAGCGGCCATTGCGCTTTGTGGGCGCGGCGTGAGCGCGCCGACGCCGCCCGTGGCCGACGGCGCCGAGCC
>NZ_AQOJ01000075.1:0-4353 GCF_000364685.1 Xanthomonas sp. SHU 166 | reverse complement strand
GGCGGGCGCGGCCTGTTGTGCCTGCACATTCGCGCACGTCGCCAGCAAGGCGATTGCCAGCATCGTGCGCAGGCGCCGGCCGTTCGGATCCGCTGTGTGCATGCTGTCCATGACGCCCGAGCTTACGGACGCGGCACGGCCATCTCTAGCGCATCGGCGCCACCGTTCACGTCGCCGACAGCGGGCGCAGGCACAGCCAGATCGCGCACCAGTGCGCCAGTGCGCCGCCCAGCACGTGCGCATGCCAGATCGCACGGTTGTAGAGCATCGACTTGCGCACGTAGAACGCCACGCCCACCGTGTAGATCGCCCCGCCGGCAGCGATCAGCCACAGCACCGGCGTGTCCAGCCCGGCCACGATCGGCTTGACCGCCGCCATGCCCGCCCAGCCCAGCAGCAGGTAGATCGCCACCCAGAAGCCCTTGGCGATGCCGGGCAGGAACAGCTTGGCGAACACCCCGAACAGCGCCACGCCCCACACCGCCAGTGTCATCGACCAGACCCAGGCGCCGGACAGCGCCAGCACGAAGAACGGCGTGTAGGAGCCGGCGATCATCACGAAGATGCCGGCGTGGTCGAGCTTGCGCAGCACCGGCTGGCGCTGCGGCGGGGCGAAGTTGTACGCCGCCGAGCAGGCGAACATGGTCAGCAGCCCCAGCGCGTAGATGCTGGTGGCCACGATCAGCGCGTCGTTGGCATGGGCGCGCCAGACCAGCAGCGCGCCGCCGACCACGGCCAGCAGCAGGCCGGCGGCATGCACGAGCAGATCGGCGCGGCGCGCGGCGGCGGTGCGGTAGTGCGGGGCTGGCGAGGAAGTCGATGCGGACAAGGCGATCTTCGGCACTCCGGGAAGCGGTGCCTTGGTGCTGGGGGACGCACAGGATACGCGCGTAGCGGCTGATCCCTGCTTCGCCACGCGCAGCATCCTGCCAAGACCGCGCTGGCGATTACTTACCGAGCGGATAGCGCGTGTCCAGATCGTCGAGTGCGCGCTTGTTTCCTGCCGGCGAAGGATGGCTATCGGCACCTTCGCGCTCCAGTGCCTGCTCCCATTGCCGCACTTGATCCTTCAGCTTACGCGCATAGGTCTTGAGTTGGGACGGGGTGACGCCGCCCTGCTCCTGCCAAAAGGCGGCTTCGACCGACGTGCGGAACGTGCCATCCGCGTACACCCACAGAGCGCGACCGATGGTGCTGTCGTCGCCACTACGTTTGCCCAACGCCTGCGCGTCTGCGTCGACGCGGATAGTGCCGTGGATTTCGAACGCCAGCCGATGCGCATCGGCAAATGTCACCTTCAGATGCGCATGCAGGTTGCCGGAAGACGGCAGCGCCTTGGTGACATCCTTGATGTAGACGTTGGCGTCGACCGACGCCTTGTTGCTGAAGCCGTTATCCTGCAGAAATTCGGCGGTGACCATGGCATTCGCTCCTGAGTGTGTGAACGGGGTCCGTCATTGCACGACGGGTAGCGAAAGCCTCGCGCCACGCGCGGAACACGGCCATCGGCACAAGCCTGATCTGCGTAGTACGCGCTGCCGAGGGCGTGTCATCGGCGCAGACGGCCGCTGTGTCGGTACAGACGCGCAGGGCCGGCACGCATCGCCAATAGGCTGCCGCATGCAGTGCGAACAGCGATGCGTTCCGCATGCAATCGCCCCGCCTGAATCCGCTCAGCCTGCCCGTCTCGCCTCGGCGCGCCCGGTCTCATACCCTGAGACGCGATTTCGCTTCCCTGTTCCGCTTTGAGAGCCGTGCCGATGCCCGCCCACGCCCTAGCCCCGCGCACCGAGGACGCCGAGCGCGCCCTGTCCACCACCGACGGGATGCCCTCGCGCGATGGCGCCCTGCTCAGCGCGCGGCTGGAGCGCCGCTACCACGACCGCATCACCGGCAGCTTCACCATCCCCGGCCAGGCCGGCCGCTACGCGCCGATCCCGGACGACGTGCCGTCGGCGCTGGCCGCGGCGTTGCGCGAACGCGGCATCGCGCAGCTGTACAGCCACCAGGCCGAGGCCTGGGACGCGGCGCAGCGCGGCGAGCACGTGGCCATCGTCACCCCCACCGCCTCGGGCAAGTCGCTGTGCTACACGCTGCCGGTGGTGGCCGCGGCGATGACCGTGCAGGCCAAGGCGCTGTACCTGTTCCCGACCAAGGCGCTGGCGCAGGACCAGGTGGCCGAGCTGCTGGACCTCAACCGTGCCGGCGACCTGGGGGTGAAGGCCTTCACCTTCGACGGCGACACCCCCGGCGATGCGCGCCAGGCGATCCGCCTGCACGGCGACATCGTGGTCAGCAACCCGGACATGCTGCACCAGGCGATCCTGCCGCATCACACCAAGTGGGCGCAGTTCTTCGAGAACCTGCGCTACGTGGTGATCGACGAGATCCACACCTACCGCGGCGTGTTCGGCAGCCACGTCGCCAACGTGCTGCGCCGGCTCAAGCGCATCTGCGCGTTCTACGGCGTCACGCCGCAGTTCATCCTGTGCTCGGCCACCATCGGCAACCCGCGCGCGCATGCCGAGGCGCTGATCGAGCAGCGCGTGCACGCCATCACCGATTCCGGCGCGCCCAGCGGCGACAAGCACGTGCTGCTGTGGAACCCGCCGGTGGTCAACGCCGACCTGGGCCTGCGCGCCTCGGCGCGCTCGCAGAGCAACCGCATCGCGCGCATCGCGATCAAGTCCGGGCTCAAGACCCTGGTGTTCGCGCAGACGCGGTTGATGGTGGAGGTGCTGACCAAGTACCTGAAGGACATCTTCGACCACGACCCGCGCAAGCCGCCGCGCATCCGCGCCTACCGCGGCGGCTACCTGCCCAGCGAGCGCCGCGAGGCCGAGCGGGCGATGCGCGCCGGCAGCATCGACGGCATCGTCTCCACCTCGGCGCTGGAACTGGGCGTGGACATCGGCGCGCTGGACGTGGTGGTGCTCAACGGCTACCCCGGCAGCGTCGCCGCCACCTGGCAGCGCTTCGGCCGCGCCGGGCGCCGCCAGCAACCGGCGCTGGGCGTGCTGGTGGCCAGTTCGCAGCCGCTGGACCAGTACGTGGTGCGGCACCCGGACTTCTTCGCCGATGCCTCGCCGGAACACGCCCGTATCGCCCCGGACCAGCCGCTGATCCTGTTCGACCACATCCGCTGCGCCGCGTTCGAGCTGACCTTCGTCGCCGGCGAGGCGTTCGGCCCGGTGGACCCGGCGGTGTTCCTGGAAGCGCTGGCCGAGAGCGAGGTGGTGCACCAGGAAGGCGACCGCTGGGAGTGGATCGCCGACAGCTACCCGGCCAACGCGGTCAGTCTGCGCTCGGTGGCCGACGGCAACTTCGTGGTGGTGGACAAGACCGACGGCAAGCAGCAGATCATCGCCGAGGTGGACTATTCGGCCGCCGCGCTGACCCTGTACGAAGGCGCCATCCACATGGTGCAGAGCACGCCCTACCAGGTGGAGAAGCTGGACTGGGAAGGCCGCAAGGCCTACGTCACCCGCACCCACGTGGACTACTACACCGACAGCATCGACTTCACCAAGCTCAAGGTGCTGGACCGCTTCGACGGCGGCGCGGCCGGGCGCGGCGACGCGCACCACGGCGAGGTGCACGTGGTGCGGCGCGTGGCCGGCTACAAGAAGATCCGCTACTACACCCACGAGAACATCGGCTACGGCCCGGTCAACCTGCCCGACCAGGAACTGCACACCACCGCGGTGTGGTGGCAGTTGCCGCAGGCGACCCTGCTCAAGGCGTTCGGCAGCAAGCAGGACGCGCTGGATGGTTTCCTGGGCGCGGCCTATGCGCTGCACGTGGTGGCCACGGTGGCGGTGATGGCCGACGCACGCGATCTGCAGCAGGCGGTGGGCGACGGCGACGGCGCCTGGTTCGCGGTGGCCGACGCCAAGGGCCGCGGCCAGTTGCGCGGTAGCGACAGCGGCGAGCCGGCCAGCGTCGAGCTGCAGCAGTTCGTGCCCACCGTGTACCTGTACGACAACTTCCCGGGCGGCGTCGGCCTCAGCGAGCCGTTGTGGCGGCGCCAGGCCGAACTGGTGCAGCGCGCGCGCGAACTGGTGCAGGGCTGCGACTGCGTGGCCGGCTGCCCGGCCTGCGTCGGCCCGGTGCTGGCCGCGCAGGAGGAAAGCGCGACCACGCCGCGGGCGCTGGCGTTGCGCGTGCTGCGTTTGTTGCTCGACGGCGAGGACGACACGGCGCTGGACGCGCACGGCGCAACCACGATCGCCATTGATGCCGATGCCGATGCGCTGCCGGAGTGGAGCGCATGAGCATCAGCCTGGAGCGCCTGCGCGCGCTGCGCCGGCAGGCCGGCGACGCCAGCGCCGAGCGCGCGCCTGCGTCCTCCGG
>NZ_AQOJ01000074.1:0-15847 GCF_000364685.1 Xanthomonas sp. SHU 166 | reverse complement strand
TGACGTGCGGCTTGGTGCGCTCGAACTTACCCTTGGCCATGGCTGCTTCTTCTCGGTGATCGTAGAAAGATTTGACGACTGAATATGGTGCTCACGAAAGGAATCGAACCTTCGACCTCCTCCTTACCAAGGAGGTGCTCTACCGACTGAGCTACGTGAGCGTTGTTCTATTGTGACACAAGCGCGTTCAATGGAGCGGGAGACGGGAATCGAACCCGCACCATCAGCTTGGAAGGCTGAGGTTCTACCGTTGAACTACTCCCGCTACGGGATGCCGCACTGCCACAACAAAATAACTGGTGGAGGGAGGTGGATTCGAACCACCGAAGGCGTAAGCCAGCAGATTTACAGTCTGCCCCCGTTGGCCGCTTGGGTATCCCTCCAACTTACCCACTCGAACCCGGCTGCGAGGCCGAAATCAGAGAGGGGTGAAACAGCCCGCTATTCTTCCCTGACATCCCCGCCTTGTCAACAGTATTTTGACGCGATGTCGCAGGAAATCGTCGTTGCCCGCGCGCGCCCGGCCAGGACACGCGCACGCATCAGACGTTGAAGCGGAAATGCAGGATATCGCCTTCCTGCACGCGGTACTCCTTGCCTTCCAGACGCAGGCGCCCGGCTTCCTTGGCACCGGCCTCGCCCTTGTACTTGATGAAATCGTCGTAGGCGATGGTTTCGGCGCGGATGAAGCCCTTCTCGAAGTCGGTGTGGATCACCGCCGCGGCCTGCGGTGCGGTCGACCCGGCCTTGACCGTCCAGGCGCGCACTTCCTTCACGCCAGCGGTGAAGTAGGTCTGCAGCCCCAGCAGGGTGTAGCCGGCGCGGATCACCCGGTTCAGGCCTGGCTCGCTCAGACCCAGATCGGCCAGGAACGCATCGCGGTCGGCGTCGTCCAGCTGCGACAGCTCTTCCTCGATCGCCGCCGACACCGGCACCACCTCGGCGCCCTCGGCGGCGGCATGCGCGCGCACCGCATCCAGGTGCGGATTGTTCTCGAAGCCGTCTTCCAGCACGTTGGCGATGTACATCACCGGCTTGAGGGTGAGCAGGAACAGGTCGCGCACCAGCGCCTTCTCTTCCTCGTCCAGCCCGGCGTTGCGCCCGGCCTTGCCCTCGGCCAGCGCGGCCTGCAGCTTGGCCAGCACCGGCTTGCGCGCCGCCGCGTCCTTGTCGCCGCCCTTGGCCGAACGCTCGGCGCGGTTGAGCGCCTTCTCGACGCTATCCAGGTCGGCCAGGGCCAGTTCGGTGTCGATGGTCTCGATGTCGGAAACCGGGTCGACCTTGTTGTTCACATGGATGATGTCGCCATGCTCGAAGCAGCGCACCACGTGGGTGATCGCATCGACCTCGCGGATGTGCGCCAGGAACTTGTTGCCCAGGCCCTCACCGCTGGCCGCACCGGCGACCAGGCCGGCGATGTCGACGAACTCGACCGCGGTCGGCACGACCTTCTGCGGATTGATGATCGCCGCCAGCGCGTTCAGGCGCGGATCCGGCACCGGCACCACGCCCACGTTCGGCTCGATGGTGCAGAACGGAAAATTGGCCGCGGCGATGCCCGCCTTGGTCAGCGCATTGAACAGGGTCGACTTGCCGACGTTGGGCAGGCCGACGATGCCGCATTTGATGCCCATGTGTGTGATCCGGGAATGGAGAATCGGGAATAGGGAATCGGAAAGCATAGCCGCCTTTCCATTCCCCATTCCCCATTCCCTATTTCCCCTGCGTATGCAACCGCTTCATCGCCTCGTTGAAATCGCCCTGCACGGCCAGCGGCAGCACGTCGATGGCGTCGTCGATGGCGCGATCGATGAGCACTTGGTCGTCCTTGCCGGCGCGCCCCAGCACCCACGGCACCACCTTGTCCTTGTGGCCGGGATGGCCGATGCCGATGCGCAGGCGGTGGAAGCCGGCGTGCCCGAGCAGGCGGATGGTATCGCGCAGTCCGTTCTGGCCGCCGTGGCCGCCGTCGAACTTGAGCCGCGCCGTGCCTGGCGCCAGGTCCAGCTCGTCGTGCGCCAGCAGCGCCTGCGCCGGTTCGATCTTCCAGAAGCGCAAGGCGGCCGTGACCGACTTGCCGCTGAGGTTCATGAAGGTGGCCGGCTTCAGCAGCCACACCGACTGCCCCGCGACCTCGACCTTGGCGGTCTCGCCGAACAGCTTGGCGTCCACACTCCAGCGCGCGCCGGCCCGCTCGGCCAACGCGTCGACAAAACGAAACCCGGCGTTGTGCCGGGTATTCGCGTGTTCGGCGCCGGGGTTGCCCAGGCCGACGATCAGACGCAGACCAGTCATGCGCAATGCATCGCCGCGGCGTCCGGACCGATGGCCCGGACGCCGCGCAGGCGATTACTTGCCGTCCTTCTTGGCCGGCTCGGCGGCGGCCGCCGCGTCGGTGGCTTCCGGCTCTTCCTCGACACGGCCGTGCTTGGCGATGACCACCGCCACGTCGTGCTCCTTGCCCAGCTTCAGTTCCGGCAGCTCGACGCCGGCCGGCAGCTTCAGGTCGGACAGGTGGATCACGTCGCCGACCGACAGCGCGGCCAGGTCGACTTCGACGAACTCCGGCAGGTCCTTCGGCAGGCACACGACCTGGATTTCGTTCAGCTCGTGGGTGACGACCACTTCGGCCGACTTGCCGGCCGGGGACACGTCCTCGTTGATGAAGTGCAGCGGCACCGAGGCGTGCAGGGCCTCGTTGTCGTTCACGCGCTGGAAGTCGATGTGCATGATCAGCTGCTTGAACGGGTGACGCTGCATATCGCGCAGCAGCACCTTCTGCACGTCGCCGTTCAGGCTCAGGCTGAGGATGGACGAATAGAACCAGTCGTTCTGGCTGGCCAGCCAGACTTCGTTGTGGTCGAGCTGGATGTTGACCGGCTTCAGATCGCCACCGTAGACGATCGCCGGGATCAGGCCGTCGCGACGGAGGCGGCGGCTCGCACCCTTGCCCTCGACTTCGCGGCGCTGAACCTTGATTTCATGCGTGGTTGCCATTTGCGTTTACTACCTTGGTTGAATGAACCGCCTCGCGGCGGTTTTGATGACTCTTCCGCGACCAGAAGAGTCTGTGAAGCCGGGAGTGGGGAATCGGGAATGGGGAATCGCAACAGCGCAATGCCGCGCTTCGCCCATTCCCTATTCCCGATTCCCCATTCCCAGCCTTTAATCCACGTACAACGAACTCACCGACTCGCCGAAGGCGATGCGGCGGATGGTTTCGGCCAGCAGCTCGGCGACGCTGAGCTGGCGGATCTTGCCGCAGGCGCGGGCGGCCTCCGACAGCGGAATCGTGTCGGTGACCACCAGTTCGTCCAGCTGCGAATTGCTGATGTTGCTCACCGCCGGGCCGGACAGCACCGGATGCGTGCAGTACGCGGCGACCTTCAGCGCGCCCCGCTCCTTCAGCGCAGCCGCGGCGGCGCACAGGGTGCCGGCGGTGTCGACGATGTCGTCGACCAGCACGCAGGTCTTGCCCTCGACGTCGCCGATGATGTTCATCACCGTGGACACGTTGGCGCGCGGACGGCGCTTGTCGATGATCGCCAGGTCCGCGTCGTCCAGGCGCTTGGCCACCGCGCGCGCACGGACCACGCCGCCCACGTCCGGCGAGACCACGATCAGGTTGTCGGTGCCGTAGGCGCGCCAGATGTCGGCCAGCAGCAGCGGCGAGGCGTAGACGTTGTCGACCGGGATGTCGAAGAAGCCCTGGATCTGGTCGGCGTGCAGGTCGACGGTCAGCACGCGGTCGGCGTTGACCGCGCTGAACATCTTCGCCGCGACCTTGGCGGTGATCGGCACGCGCGAGGAGCGCATGCGCCGGTCCTGCCGCGAGTAGCCGAAGTACGGCACCACCGCGGTGACGCTGGCGGCGCTGGCGCGCTTGAGCGCGTCGATGATCACCAGCAGCTCCATCAGGTTCTCTGCGCTGGGCGCGCAGGTCGGCTGGATCACGAACACTTCCTGCCGGCGCACGTTCTCCTCGATCTCCACCTGCACTTCGCCGTCGGAGAAGCTGGAGACCATCGCCTTGCCCGGACGCACGCCCAGCTCGCGGCAGATGCTTTTGGCCAGGGGCTTGTTGGCGTTGCCGGAGAACACCAGCAGGTTGCGTTGGTCTTGCATGAGGGGTCTCTCGGGTGGCTGCAAAGAGCGTGTGGCGACGATAACGATGTGAATCGGGAAGCCAGGAGGAGCGATGCTTCTACCTGTTGAACCCCCGCACATGGATGTGCGGGCTTTTGCGAGGGACTCGGATAATGGCAGGGGCGGTAGGATTCGAACCTACGAATGCCAGGATCAAAACCTGGTGCCTTGGGCCTCTTGGCGACGCCCCTGCGTAAACCTGTGTCAAGCCTCCAGCGCGTCGAGCAGCGGCGAACGCGGGACGCCACCTGCCACCCAGGCGCGCATCCCGTCCGGCAAGTCCGCCAGCGCGCGCACGGCGGCAGCGCGATCGGCGAACTCGACGAAACAACCGCTCCCCGACCCGGTCAGGCGTGGCGTACCGATCCGAGCCAGCGCCTGGAACGTGGCCTGGACGGCCGGTTCGCGGCGAAGCAGGACCGGCTCGAACGCATTGCCGAGCAGGAAACCTGAAACGAAGTCCGCTATTTTCGCGGGCGCAGCATCCCGCGTCAAATCCGGGGACTGGAACAGGGCCGCGGTGGGCACGTGCACCCCCGGATCGGCCAGCACATACCAGGCCGGCGGCAGCGCCAGCGCGGTCAATCGCTCACCCACGCCCTCGGCCCAGGCGTCGCGCCCGCGCACGAACACCGGCACGTCCGCGCCCAGCGACAGGCCGAGGCCAGCCAGGGCGTCCTCGTCCAGCCCAGCGCCCCACAGGGCATTCAGCGCCACCAGCGCGGTCGCCGCATCGGACGAACCGCCACCGAAGCCACCGCCGGCAGGAATGCGCTTTTCGACGCGGATATCCACACCTTGGGCGATATTTGCCGATGTTTGCAGCAGGCGCGCGGCACGCACCAGCAGGTCGTCGGCCTCGGCGACGCCGGCCACGGACGGACCGATCCGCGCCACCACCCCGTCCGCGCGCGGCCGCAGATGCACCGTGTCGCCCCAGTCCAGCAGGCGGAACACGGTCTGCAACTGGTGGTAGCCGTCCGGCCGGCGCCCGGTGATCTGCAGAAACAGGTTCAGCTTCGCCGGGGCCGGCCAGGACGACCAGCCCCCGTCGGTGCCCCCGCTCATGGCGCAGGCACGGTCCAGGCGTCGACCAGCAGGCGCACCTTGGCGTCGCCGTTGCGCGCCTCGATGCGCCGCGGCAGCGCCGGACGACCGTCGCTGGGCGGATACCAGTCCTGGAATTCGATCTCCCAACCCATCTGCCGCAGCGTATGCGGCCGGCCCTGCGCGTCGTAGTCGACCCGCTCCGGCGCCTGCGCGTCGGTCGCCACCAGCCCGCGCACCCAGTCGGGCAGCAGGTTGACCGGGATCTCCCAGCCGGTCGCCTCCAGCAGCAGCTGTTCGGCGTTCTCGCCGTCGCGCGGACCGCCCTCCAGCCCCTCCAGGCGCCCGGCCTCGGAGTGGCTGTCGCCGGTCAGGCGCCAGCTCTGCCGGGTCACTGGCGCGCTGAGTTGCACCTCGTACTGGCGCTGCCGCTGGGTCCAGTCGATGCGGCCGCTGCCGCCGTTGCGCCCCTTGGTGATCGCCACCCGCCCCTGGAACGACCAGTCCGGATGCGCCCGCAGCCATTGCGCGCGCGCGGCCTCGGCCTGCTGCGCAGCGGCGTCGGGGGCGGCGACGGCGACCGGCGACGGGGTGCGGGTCGGCAGCGCACTGCAACCGGCCAGCAGCAGCCCGGCGACCAGCGCCCAGGAGGTACGCAGGCCGGCGGTCACGGCGCCACCTTGTCCAGGGCGCGGCGCAACGCTCGATTGTCCGGATCGAGCTTGCGCGCCTCGTCGAAGTACTTGTTGGCCTCCTCGTGCTTGCCCTGCTCCCACAGCACCTGGCCGATGTGCGCGGCGATCTCCGGATCCTTCACCAGGCTCCAGGCGCGGCGCAGTTGCACCAGCGCCTCCTGGGTCTTGCCGAGCCGGTACAGCACCCAGCCGTAGCTGTCGATGATCGCGGCATTGTCGGGATCGGCGGTGCGGGCGCGGTCGATCAGCTGCAACGCCTCGCGATAGCGCTTGGTGCGGTCGGCCAGGGTGTAGCCGAGCGCGTTCAGCGCCGCCACGTTCTCCGGATCAGTGACTAGGATCTTGCGCAGGTCGGCCTCGGCGCGGTCGATGCGGTCGCGACGCTCCCAGGACAGTCCGCGCGCATACAGCAGCGCATTGTCGTCCGGATACGCAGCCAGGCCGCGCTCGAACACCTGCAACTCGCCGGCGTCGTCGCCGCTGCGCTGGCGCAGTTCCGCCTCCAGCACGTAGGCGTCGCGACGCGCGGCATCGTCGGCCTCGGCGTCGTCCTGCAGCGCGCGCGCCTCGGCGAAGGCCGCGTCCTTCTGGCCGAGCGCGTACAGCGCGCCGGCGGCGCGCAGCCGCGCCTCGCTACGCAGCGGGCCGCCCGGCACGCCGCGGTACCAGTCCACCGCTTCCTGGTTGCGCTTGAGGAACTCGGCGATCTTGCCGAGCAGCAGGCGCCGCTCCGGATCCGGCCGGTCGGCACCCTTGCGCAGCTCGTCGTACAGCGCGGTCAGGGCCGCATTGTCCTGCAGCTTGGCCAGCATCGAGGCACGCAGGCCGTAGTTCTGGGTGGTCTGCGGCCCCAGCGCCAGCACCCGCGCCGCGGCGGCGGTGTCGCCGATGGCATCGTAGGCATAGGCCAGCGCCGTGCGCAGTTCCGGGTCGCCGGACACCTTGGGCTCCACGCCCTGCAGCAACGCGCGCGCCTGTTCGGTCTTGCCCGCCTGCTGCAACTGGGTGGCATGCAACAGCGCCACCCGCGGCTCCTGCGGGAAACGCTTGACCAACTGGTCGACGATGCGCTCGGCCAGCTTGGGCTGGTCCAGGCGCAGCGCGAGGCGCCCGAACTCCTGCCAGGCCTCGAGCTGGCCGGGGATGGCATTGGCGTCGAGCAACTGGTCCAGGGCCTTGGCGGCGACCTCCGGATCGCGGTTGCCGCTGACCAGGGCGATCAGCGCGAAACGCCAGCCGCGCGGGTCCTTGTCGCGCAGCAGGGCCACCAGCAGGCTGCGCGCCTGGCGCAGGTTGCCGCTGCGCAAGGCCAGCGAGGCCTCGGCGCTGCGCATGGCCAGCGACTCGGGCGCACGCTGCCGCCACAGCGCCAGCGCCTGGGCGGCGGCCGCGCTGTCGTTGGCCAGCATCGCGATGCGGGTGGCGCGCTCGGCCAGGCCGGCATCGCCGGGGCTGTCGTTAGCGGCCTGCAGGTACCAGCGCGAGGCGTCGGCCAGTTGCCCGGCCTGCAGGGCGAACTCGCCGGCCAGCACCGGCGTCATCACGTCCTGGGCGGGACTCAGTGCCTTGGCCGCGGCCGGTGCGGCCACAGCGGCGATTGCGGACAGCAGCAGAATGGTACGGATGCGAATCAATGCGGGCATCGGAAGCGGCCGGGCCGTAAAATGGGGCCCTGAATGGCCAGCAGCTTATCGCAAGCAACTGAACAGATGACGTTGTGGGTGCTCGGATTGAACCACCAGACCGCGCCGGTCGACCTGCGCGAACGGGTGGCATTCGCCGGCGACGCATTGCCGCGCGCGCTGCAATCGCTGCGCGGGCTGCCCGACGTCGCCGAGGCGGCGCTGCTGTCCACCTGCAACCGCACCGAGCTGTACGCCATCGCCGGCGATGCGCAGCACCTGGCCGACTGGCTGGACTCGCATGCCGCCGGCCTGCACGGCTATTTGTACCAGCATCAGGACGCGGACGCGGTGCGGCACCTGTTCCGGGTCGCCACCGGGCTGGACTCGATGGTGCTGGGCGAGCCGCAGATCCTCGGCCAGGTGAAGGACGCCTGGTCGCTGGCACGCGAGCATGGGGCGATGGGCAGCCGCCTGGACCGGCTGTTCCAGCAGACCTTCTCGGTGGCCAAACGCGCACGCACCGACACCCGCGTGGGCGCCAATCCGGTCTCGGTCGCCTCCACCGCGGTGCGCCTGGCGCAGAGCTCCTTCGCCCGGCTCAGCGAATCCACCGTGCTGCTGGTCGGCGCCGGCGAGACCATCGAGTTGGCCGCCAAGCATCTCAGCGAGGGCCGGGTGCGGCGCCTGCTGATCGCCAACCGCACCCTCGCCCACGCGCAGGAATTGGCCAGCCGCCACGGTGGCGTGGCGCTGCCGCTGAGCGAACTGGAGCGCCACCTGCACGAAGCCGACGTGGTGTTCTCGGCCACCGCCGCGCGCGAGCCGGTGGTGACGCGGGCGCAGGTCGAGCAGGCGCTGCGCGCGCGCAAGCACAAGCCGATGCTGCTGTTCGACCTGGCGGTGCCGCGCGACATCGAGGCCGGCGTGGCCGACCTCGCCGACGCCTACCTGTACACCGTCGACGACCTGGAGCGCGCGGTCGAGGACAACCGCCGCGGCCGCCGCGAGGCCGCCGAAGCGGCCGAGGCGATCATCGACCTGCAGGTCGTGCGCTACATGGAGGCGCTGCAGGCCAGCACCCGCCAGGCGCCGCTCAAGCGCCTGCGCGCGCACGGCGACAGCACCCGCGACGACGTGCTGGCCAAGGCGCGGCAACAACTGGCGCACGGCAAGCCCGCCGACGAGGTGCTGGAGTTCCTCGCCAACACCCTGACCAACCGCCTGCTGCATCCACCCACCGCGGCGCTGCGCGAGGCGGCGCTGCGCGGCGACGCCGAGCTGGCGCGCGCCGCCGAGCGCCTGTTCCCGGAGAAGCCGGGCTATTTCCACCCCATTCTGAAGACCGATGACACCGACCCTGCGCCGTAAGCTGGAGGCGCTGGCCGAGCGTCGCGAAGAACTCGAACGCCTGCTGTCCGACCCCGAGGTGGTGAGCGACAACACGCGCTTCCGCGACTACTCGCGCGAATTCGCGCAACTGGAGCCGGTCGCCGCCGCGCTGGCCGCCGAGGCCGCGGCCAAGGCCGACCTGGCCTCGGCCGAGGCGATGCGCGCCGATCCGGAACTGCGCGAACTGGCCGAGGAGGAAATCACCGCCGCGCAGGCGCGCCTGGCCGAACTGGACGCGGAACTGGCGCTGCTGCTGGTGCCGCGCGATCCGCGCGACGACGGCAACCTGTTCCTGGAAGTGCGTGCCGGCACCGGCGGCGACGAGGCGGCGATCTTCGCCGGCGACCTGTTCCGCATGTATGCGCGCTACGCCGAACGCCAGGGCTGGAAGGTGGAAGTGGAATCGGACAGCCCCGGCGAGCACGGCGGCTACAAGGAAGTCGTGGCGCGCATCGTCGGCCGCGGCGCCTACTCCAAACTCAAGTTCGAGTCCGGCACGCACCGCGTGCAACGCGTGCCGGCGACCGAATCGCAGGGCCGCATCCACACCTCCGCGGCGACGGTGGCGATCATTCCCGAGGCCGACGACGTGGAGGAGATCGCGATCAACCCGGCCGACCTGAAGATCGACACCTTCCGCTCCTCCGGCGCCGGCGGCCAGCACGTCAACAAGACCGAGTCGGCGATCCGCATCACCCACGTGCCCAGCGGCGTGGTGGTGGAGTGCCAGACCGAGCGCAGCCAGCATGCCAACCGCGACAAGGCGCTGAAGCGGCTCAAGGCGCAGCTGCTGGAGGCCGAGCGCAGCAAGCAGGCCGCGGCCGAGGCGCAGGACCGCAAGCTGCAGGTCGGAAGCGGCGACCGCAGCCAGCGCATCCGCACCTACAACTTCCCGCAGGGCCGCATCACCGACCACCGCGTCGAGGGCCTGACCCTGTACGACCTGCCGAACGTGATCGAGGGCGACCTCGATGCGCTGATCGGACGCCTGAGCCACGAGCACCAGGTCGACGAACTGGCGCGCCTGAGCGACAGCCCATGAGCGTGCGCGTGCGCCAGGCCGATGCGCACGACCTGCCGGCGCTGGCAACGCTGTTCGATGCCTACCGGCAGTTCTACGGGCAGGTGCCGGATGCGGCGACTGCGCACGACTTTCTCGCCGCGCGCATGGCCCGCGCCGAGTCGGTCGTGCTGCTGGCCGAACGCGATGCGCAGGCCGCCGGCTTCGTGCAGTTGTATCCGTCTTTCTCCTCGGTGCGGGCGGCACGGCTGTGGATCCTCAACGACCTGTACGTCGCCCCGGCGCACCGCCGCCACGGCGTGGCGCAGGCGCTGCTGCATGCCGCCGAACGCCATGCCGCGGACGATGGCGCAGTGCGCATCGTGCTGGAGACGGCGCAGGACAACCTCGCCGCGCAGGCCCTGTACCGCGCCTGCGGCTGGCAGCAGGAGCTGAGCGCGCAGCACTACGTCAAGGCGCTGGTGCCGTGAGCGTGCGCCGTCCGCGATCGGTCGCGGCCGCCACGGCGGCATGAACGGCGGCGTCGACGAACGCCTGCAACTGCAGGCCGCGGTGCGGCGCGATCCGCAGGACTTCCTGGCCTGGGTGATGCTCGCCGACGCCGAACTCGGCGTCGGCGCAGTGGCGGCCGGCGAACAGGCCGCCGTGCGTGCGCTGCAGTTGCGCCCGGGACATCCGGAGGCGCTGGCGCGGCTGGGCCGGGTGCGCTGGACCCAGGGTCGCCATGCCGACGCAGCGCAGGCATTGCGCGAGGCACTGCGGCAAGCGCCCCAGCACCCCGGCATCGCGGTATGGCTCGGCCACGCCCTGGAAGACAACGGCGAGGCCGAAGCCGCAGCGCAGGCCTACGCGCATGCGCACGCCCTGCTGCCGCAGGAGCCATCGATCGCCGCCTACCTGCTGAACTGGCGCCGCAAACTGTGCGACTGGCGCGGGCTGGACACGCTGTCGCAGCAGGTGCGCAGCGCGGTGCAGCAAGGGCATCCGGCGATCGAACCGTTCGCCTTCCTCAACGAGGACGCGGGCGCGGACGAACAACTGCGCTGCGCGCGCAACCGCGCCCAGGCGCTGGCGCGCAGCCTCGCACCGCTGCCGGCTGCGCAGGTGCGCCGCGATGGCGCGTTGCGCATCGGCCTCCTGTCCAACGGCTTCGGCGCGCATCCCACCGGCCTGCTGACCGTTGCCCTGTTCGAGCGCTTGCGCGCGCATGCCGACCTGCAGGTGCACCTGTTCGCGCTCAACGGCGACGACCGCAGCGCGCTCCGTGCGCGGCTGCAGGCGGCTGCACATGCCTGGCACGACGTGGCCAGACAGCCGCATCGTCAGATCGCCCAGCGCATCCGCGATACCGGCATCGACCTGCTGTTCGATCTGCGCGGCTGGGGCGGCGGCGGCACGCCGGAAGTGCTGGCGCTGCGTCCGGCGCCGGTGCAGGTGAACTGGCTGGCCTACCCCGGCACCTCCGGCGCACCCTGGATCGACTACGTGGTCGGCGATGCCTACGCGTTGCCGCCGGCGCTGGCCGCGCACTACAGCGAGCGGGTGCTGCGGCTGCCGCGCGCGTTCCAGCCGTCCGACGACACCCGCCATGTCGGCACCCCGCCCGCGCGCCGCGACTGCGGCCTGCCCGAGCACGGCACCGTGTTCTGCTGCTTCAACAACAGCTACAAGCTCGGCCCGCGCAGCATGGCGCGGATGCTGGAGGTGCTGCGCCAGGTGCCAGACAGCGTGCTGTGGCTGCTGTCCGGCCCGGGCCAGGCCGATGACCGACTGCGCGCCGCCGCCTCGGCGGCCGGCGTGGCACCGACGCGCCTGCGCTTCATGCCCAAGCTGGCGCATCCGGACTATCTGGCGCGCTACCGGCACGCCGACCTGTTCCTGGACACGCATCCGTACAACGCCCACACTACCGCCTCCGATGCCTTGTGGGCCGGCTGCCCGGTGCTGACCTGTCCCGGCAGCACCTTCGCCGCACGCGTGGCTGGCAGCCTCAATCATCATCTCGGCCTGGACGACATGAATGCCGACGACGACGCAGCGTTCGTCGCCACCGCGGTGCGCCTGGGGCGCGATCCCGCGGCGCTGCAGGCATTGCGCGAACGATTGCACGCACGGCGCGCGGACAGCGGCCTGTTCGACATGCGCGGCTTCGCCGACGACTTCGCCGCGCTGCTGCGCGACACCGCTTCGCGGCATGGCTGGGAAAGCGCAGGCTCGACCTGATCGATCGCTCACGGATGCGCCACAAGTCCGCGGCGGCACATCCAGCAACGGACGGCGTAGCGACGTATCGCCAGTCAACGTCGCGATCGACATCACCGCCGGTACATCCGCATCGCCGTCTCCCATCGCCGAGCGCGCTTGCGTCACAGCGCACGGGTGGTGTGGACGAGCGTCGCTGCAGGTCGCAGCGACCCAGCCAACGGCAGCCCGTGAGGCGCATGGGCGCAGTCGCCAGCGTGCTGGTCGAGCTACCGAAGCGCTTGACCTCAAGTGAACTTGAGGTCCGACACTGCGCGCACGCTCCTCGTGCAGATCCCGCAATGTCGCTGCCGCTCCCGATTCCGACGCCCGATTCTTCCGCCCCCGTTCGCAGCATGCTGCTCGCCGAAGCCCCCATTCCGGATCGCGCCGCGCTGCTCGACTGCATGCGCGGCCTGTGCGACCACCGGCTGCATGCCCTGATCTGGATGGAATCGCTGGGCGATGCCCCCGACCTGCTGTACGCACGCTGCTGCTGCGACGCGGCGCCAGCACTGCATGGACTGCTGCGCGCACGCCTGCCGGCGCTGCGGCGGACGCTGCGGCGCTACCGGCGCATCCGCAGCGGCGTATCCGATCCGCACCGGGCAGCGTCCTGCGTGGTGATGACCCGCGTCCCGACCCGCAATGCAGCGCAGGCGCAAAGCCGCGCCGATGCCGCCTTCGCCACCCTGCAGGATGGCGCACATGCGCTGCGCGGCCTGATCGCCGCGCACCTGTACCTGTCGGACGACGGCCGCACCCTGCTCGAATGCACCGAGTGGCACAGTGCGGAGGCACAGCGGCGTGCCCTGCAGCGCGAACCCGAGCGCCTGCCGCTGGCCGCCGATCGTGCCGCCAGCGTCCATCGTTTCCGGCCACGCACCCTGGTCCTGCCATGCGACGGCACGACCCCGGTCCACCTCCACGCCTGAATCGGCGGGCGCGCGCCAGCAACGTGCGCGGATGCGGCTCCCCGCCCGGGCGGCGATCCGAGCGCGCGATCACCACGCCCAGGCGCACACTTCGGCGGCCCGAAGCGCCCCCATTGCCGTCGTCCACGACAACGCGCCACCCCCGCCGTAGCCGCGGCTGAAGCGCCAACGCGCTCAGGCTGTACGCCGGCCGGGCGAGCCGCTAGGCTGCCGGCATGACCGCCAACGCCGACTTCATCGCCTTGAACCTGTGCGTGCTGACCGTCTCGGACACGCGCACCCTCGACCAGGACAGCTCCGGCGACTATCTGGTCGCCGCTCTCGGCGGCGTCGGCCATCGCCTGCACGCACGGGAACTGCTGCCGGACGACCGCTACCGGATGCGCGCCACGGTCTCGGCCTGGATCGCCGATCCGCAGGTGGACGGCATCCTGGTCACCGGCGGCACCGGCTTCACCGGCCGCGATTCCACGCCCGAGGCGCTGCTGCCGCTGCTGGACAAGGAGATGCCAGGCTTCGGCGAGCTGTTCCGCGCGATCAGCGTCGAGGAGATCGGCACCTCCTCGCTGCAGTCGCGCGCCTTCGCCGGCCTGGCCAACGCCACCTTCCTGTTCTGCCTGCCCGGCTCCACCTCGGCCTGCCGCACGGCCTGGGAGCGGATCATCGCCGCGCAGCTGGATGCCCGCACCCGCCCCTGCAATCTGGCCACGCTGCGCCCGCGGCTGAAGGAATGACCTGGACTCCCGCATGCCCCTGGACACCACGTTGCGCCTGCTGGCCAAGGCCAGCGGCATGAGCGCCGCAGACATCGCCGCGGCCATCCCGCGCGCCGGCGCGGCCACGGTCAAGGCCTGGATGGCGGGCGAAAAGCTGCCCGGACGCGCCCAACTCACCGCCCTGGCACGCACCTTCGGCGTCCCCGCCGGCGCCCTGCTCGGCGAACTGGCCAGCCAACTCGACCCGGCACGCACCCGCGGCGAGCACGATCTGCTGCAGGCCTACCGCGCCCTCGACACCCGCCAGCAGGGCGCGCTGCTGGAAGTGGCGCGCAGCATGGCCGGCACCGGCACCCGCAAGCGGAGCAGCAAATGAGCCATCTCAAGCGCAAGCAGTACAAGGCCCTGATGCAACCGCTGCAGCTGGAACTGACCGCGATGGCGCAGGCGGTGCAGCACAGCGGCGAGCGCGTGCTGGTGCTGTTCGAAGGCCGCGACACCGCCGGCAAGGGCGGCGCGATCCAGGCCATCGCCGAACATCTGAACCCGCGCCAGTGCCGCGTGGTCGCCCTGCCCAAGCCGACCGACCGCGAAGCCACGCAGTGGTATTTCCAGCGCCACGTCGCGCACCTACCGGCGGCCGGCGAGATCGTGCTGATGGACCGCAGCTGGTACAACCGTGCCGGCGTGGAACGGGTCATGGGCTACTGCAGCGATGCCGAATACCACGCCTTCCTGCGCCAGACCCCGCTGTTCGAGCAGTTGCTGGTGGACGATGGCATCCGCCTGTTCAAGTACTGGCTGTGCGTGGACCAGGCGCAGCAGGAAAAGCGCTTCGCCGAGCGCCTGCACGACCCGTTGAAGGGCTGGAAGCTGTCGCCGGTGGACCTGAAGTCGCGCAGCCAGTACGCCGACTACACCCGCGCCCGTGAGGCGATGCTGGAAGCCACCCACCGCGACTATGCGCCATGGACCCTGGTCGACTTCAACGACCAGAAGCGCGGCCGCCTGACCCTGATCCGGCACCTGCTCGACCAACTGCCGGAAACCCGCCTGCACGAACCGGACCTGGACCTGCCGCCGCTGAAGCAGAAGCTGCACAAGGAAAAGTTTGGGCTGCTGCAGCCGATTCCGTCGTATGAGGCGGGGAGTGGGGATTAGGGATTAGGGATTGGGGATTGGGGATTGGTTGAAGCCTGCGGCGCGCAGTCGTCGCTTTGCGACCGCGCGTCGCCGGGCGCGCCACTCACAGCCATTCCGGGAACAGCGCGTCGCGGTTGAAGCCGCTTCTACGGTCGTTTCGGCTCGCGCACCACTAAAGAGGCGGCTGTCCCCGCAGGAGCGGCTTCAGCCGCGACGAGCGAAGCCATCCCATCCTCTGGTCGCGCAAGGCGTCGGGGCTGAAGTCCCTCCCACAAGGAAGACTTTTCGCTTCCGACGCGCGCATCCCCAATCCCGAATCCCCAATCCCGGCGGCGGCCGCGGTCACCTAGGCCACCGCCCCCTCACCCCGCCGCCTTTCCCTTCCCCTTGCCCTGCCCGGGCGCCGGGCCACCGGCGGCGGCGATCGCGGTTTCGATGTCGTGGGCGGTGACCGGCCCCAGGAATTGCTTGGCGAGCTTGCCGTCGGGCGCGATCAGGTAGGTCATCGGCAGGCCGCGCGGGGTGGCGAAGTCGGCCGGCGGCGCATAGGTGTCGACGATGACGATCGGATAGGCGACCGGGTGCTGCTTCAGGAACGCCTGCATCTCCGCCGGCTCGATGTCCTCGTAGGCCAGGCCCACCACCTCGATGTTGTCGCGCATCACGTGCAAGGCCGACAGTTCCGGCATCTCCTTCAGGCACGGCGCGCACCAGGTCGCCCAGAAGTTCACCACCACCCACTGCCCGCGGTGCGCGGCCAGGTCGTACTCGCGGCCGTCCACCGCCTTCATCTTCAGGGTCGGCTCGGGGCGGGTCTCCTGCACCACGGACGGCCCGGCCGCCGGCGCAGCGGGCGCCTCCGGCGCTGCCGGGGCGGGCGGCGCCTTGG
>NZ_AQOJ01000073.1:0-10250 GCF_000364685.1 Xanthomonas sp. SHU 166 | reverse complement strand
GCTGGATCGGGTTTCCACCAGCGCAAGCACCGCGTTGAGTACGTCCGTTGCGGCGTCCAATAGCGTCTCTACGTTGTCAACTTCGACCTCCGCCGCATTCAGCAACGTCTCCAATAGCCTCAGCACGTTGGCCAATTTCACCTCGGCCGCGCTCAACGGCCTGTCCGGCAGTGTCAGCACCAACGCCAGTAACATCGCTGGGCTGGCCACCAGTGTCAGCGCTGCGACCAGCGGCGTGAACTCGTTGTCCACGGTGGTGGGCAATATGTCCAGCAGCACCAGCACCGCGCTGAGTACCGCTACCGCGGCATCCAGCAATGCCAGCGCTGCGCTGAGTACGGCCGCGGCGGCGTCCAGCAGCATAAGCACGCTGTCGACCTCCACCTCCGCCGCGCTCAACGGCCTGTCCGGCAGCGTGAGCACCGCCTCCAGCAGCGTAACCTCGCTCTCCACGGCGTTCGGCGATCTGTCGAAGTCGGTCGACCGAGTCTCCACGACGGTGAATACCCTGTCGAGCACGGTCAACGCGGTGTCCAGTACGGCGAGTACCGCGTTGAGCACGGCCGACCAGCTGTCCGGCAGCGTAAGCACCGCCAACAGCGGCGTCGCTTCGTTATCCAGCGGTTTCGCCAGCCTGTCCTCGGTCACCAGCAGCGCGGTCAGTACCGCCAATGCGGTGTCCAGTGGCCTCAGCACCACCGATAGCAATGTGGCGGCGTTGTCGAGCGGCCTGAGTAGCACCAGCAGCATCGTCGCCGGCAACGTCAGCGGCATCGGCTCGCTGTCCAGCGGTTTGGCGTCGGTCAACAGCAGCATCGGCTCGCTGTCCACCGGCATGAGCGCAGTGCAGTCGCTGACCGCGGAGGCGTCGTCGGCGACGTCGCAGGGCGGCTCATCCGTGACCACGACCATTGGCGGCGGGACAGATGGGAAAATGAGGACGCAAGGTCCGGCATTCGACAACACGACCATCAGTACCGTCGTCGCGGCCGGTTGCGCCACTGTCAACGGCATGGACACGACGGCCACCGGCTTGTGCGCCAAGGCCGGCAGCAGCGGCAACCCAGCCAACGGCGCCACTGCATACGGCGCCTACGCCACGGCACAGAACGAAAACACCACGGCCGTGGGCTTCCGTTCCGTGGCCTCGTATGTCGGTTCGGTGGCCATTGGCTACCAGGCGCAGGCCATTGCCGATCCCGCCACCGCGATCGGTGCCAATTCGCTGGCGTCGGGTAACAACGCGGTGGCGCTGGGTGCGGGGGCGCGGGCGACGGCCAACAATGCGGTGGCCCTGGGCGCCTACTCGGTGGCCAACCAGGCCAATACGGTGTCGGTCGGTTCGGCCGGGAACGAGCGCCGCATCACCAACGTGGCGGCTGGCGTCAACCCCACCGATGCGGTGAACGTGTCGCAGCTCCACGGTGTGCAGAACAACATCAGCATGGTGCAGAACAAAGTGAATGCCGTCGCCAAGACCGCCTATGCCGGCGTGGCCGGTGCGGTGGCGTTGACCATGATCCCCGATGTGGACCTGGACAAACGCTTCGCTCTGGGAGTGGGCATCGCCAACTACCAAGGCTATGGCGCGGCGGCGATCGGGTTCAGTGCGCGCGTCGGCGATGCCACCAAGTTCAAGGGAGGCGTCAGCACCAACGGCACCGACACCTCGCTCGGCATGGGCGTGTCCTACCAGTGGTAGCCGCCGCCTAGAGCGGTTGGCAGCGTGGGGCCACGACGCCGGTGATGCACGTCGCGACTCTACGCTCCGCGGGCCTTGACCGCCGAATGGCGGTCAAGGCCCGAACGCCGCACGACGGTCGCACAAGGAAGGGTTTCTGGCTGGAGACCCGCGCGTGGCCGGGAGCAAGGACGCAGTAGCGTGCGGCGGCAGGATGCCGCAGCGGAGTGTTCCGCGCGGCCTATGGGTGCACGGTCCTTGTTCGTGGACGCGCGCGCGCCCGCGGTGCCGTGCCGCCGTGCGCCGGTGGATACCGATGCTGTTGGCGGCCATTCCATCAACCCTTCTTCTTGGGCGGACCAGATGCCTGGCCGTGAGCTGACATGAACGTAGGTGTATCTGTGATGACCCATTCCGGACAGAGCGTCTGGCAGAGCGGGATCGGCCAGAACGCGCTGCATCTGGCGGTGCTGTTGCGTTCGTTGCCGTTCGTCGAGCGAGTGGTGTTCATCAATGTCGGAGATCAGCCGGCGCTGCCGGCCGATGCGCTCGGCGTGGGCGCGGACATTCCGATGCTGACCCAGCGCGAGGCGACCGATCTGATCGATGTGGCGATCGAACTGGCAGGAGGGCTCGACATCGAGTGGATCGACCGCCTGCATGCGCTTGGCAAGAAAGTGGTCTTCTGCTGCGTGGGGCAGCCGTACGTGGCCCTGGCCGAGCCAACGGTGTTCGGCATGGAGGGCTTCTTCTCTCGCGCCGACCGTTGCGATGAGGTCTGGCTGCTGCCGAAGGACCGGGCGCTGGCGCCGATGATGGAGGCGTTGCACCGCTGCCGCTGCGTGGAAGTGCCGTTCCTGTGGGCGCCGGACTTCGTCGAAGCGCGGATCTGCGATCGCGGCACGGCCGCGCCACGCTTCGGCTACGCCGGCAACGGCGTGCGCCGGCTGGCGATCATGGAGCCCAACATCTCGGTGCTCAAGTGCTGCAGCATTCCGATGCTCATCTGCGACCAAGCCTATCGTTGCGCTGGCGACGCTGCGCTGGATACGCTGCATGTGCTCAATAGCGAACACATGGCGCAGCGTCCCACGTTCGATTACCTGCACCGCTCGCTGGACATGACCAAGCGCGGCAAGACCCGCCTGACTCATCGCCACGACGTGGTGGGGTTCATGGCCGACAACGCGGACGCGGTTGTGTCGCACCAGTGGTGCAACGATCAGAATTACCTGTACCTGGATCTGCTGCACGGCGGCTATCCGTTGGTGCACAACTCGCCATGGCTGCGAGGCCTCGGCTACTACTACCCTGAATTCGACATCGAGGCCGGCGCGCACGCGCTACTGACGGCGATGCGCAAGCACGACGGCGGCCTGGCCGCCTACCGTTACGCCGCTGCCGCGTTCCTGTCTGCGCTGCATCCACTGGCCGCAGAGAATCGCAGCGCCTATGCGCGCCGACTGCTCGCGCTTGACGCCGCGCCTGCGGCCAGGTGGGCGGCATGACACGCACTGCGCCATTGCGTGTCGGCGTGACGCTGTTCCTGCGCAGCGGCCAGCAGTCGCTGTGGGAGAACGGGATTTTCCAGAACTGCTACTTTCTTGTGCAGCTGCTGCAATTGTCGCCAGAAGTGGCGTCGGTGCACCTGGTGAACGGCGGCGACGGCGATCCTGCCGCCGCAGGCGAATTCCTTGCGCTGGCGCCGGCGCCGATCATCGACATGGACACGGCCCAACGCGAACTGGATGTCGTGATCGAGCTGAGCGCCCAGCTCAACCCGCAATGGGCCTGTGCATTCCGTAGCCGCGGCGGCCGTGTGGTCGGCATGCATGTGGCCAACGACTACGTGATCGACATCGAAAGGATGATGTTCGACCGACCTGCGGCATTGCTGATGTCCGAGGTGCCCTACGATGTGCTGTGGACGCTGCCGGCGTTCGAGAAGACCTGCGCGTCCTACTATCGGGTGGCGATGCGCGCGCCGGTTGTGACGATGCAGCATCTGTGGAGTCCCTCGATTCTGGAGCGCACGCTCGCCGCGCAGGGGCGCGCCGGCGACTTCGGTTACGTGCCTGGACGGGCGCGCTGGCGCCTTGCGGTGTTCGAGCCGAACGTGTGCATGGTCAAGACCAGCCACCTGCCCATGCTGCTGTGCGATGCGGCCTACCGCCGTCGTCCGGAGCGGTTCGCCGGCATGCAGGTCTACAACACGCTGCACATGAAGGAAAGCCCGATGTTCGTGCGCTTCGCGCGGAGTCTGGACATGGTGAATCACGGCGTGGCGACCTTCGAGCCGCGCCTGCCGATCTACGATGTCATGGGCCGTCACGCCGATGCGATCGTTTCCCATCATTGGGAGAACGCGCAGAACTACCTGTACTACGAAGCGCTCTACGGCGGCTATCCGCTGATCCACAACTCGGATCAGTTGCTCGACTGCGGCTATCGCTACCCGGATTTCGACTGCAAGCAGGGGGCGTTGGCGTTGCTGGAGGCGGTCGCTTGCCACGACCGCACCCTGGACGATTACCGGCGTCGCGCCGCGGCATTGCTGGCGCGCCTGGATCCCTGCGCGGAAGCCAATGTGCGCCAGTACGGTGCACAGTTGCGGAGCCTGTTCGCATGAGCCGCTGCGGCCCGCCCGCCCGGCGCGCAGCCGTGGCCTTGCTGGCGTTGTCATTCGCTTCGCCGCTGACGGCGGCGCCGCCTGCGCAGCCCACCGGTGCATCGCCGCCTCCGCTATTGGCCTACGCCGCCGGCCAGGTCGGGGTGAAGCGCTGTCTCGGCGCCATCGATGGCATCGCCCGGCGCACCACCGCCGGCGCGTTGCGCCAGGATCTGTTGTTGGACTGGGATCGCGCCGATCCCAACGGTGGCGCGCTGTTCTCGCTGACCGGACTGGAGTACGCCAATGCCAGCGCGTTGTTGTCCGTCAGCGCGGTGCCACAGACGGGGCTGGGATGCGCGCTGCTGGTGGAACAGATTTCCGCCGCACCGGTCGGTTGCGCCGAACTGGCACGCACCGAGCTGGCGGGCTACGCCGCTGTGCCGCTGCTGCCCAGCGTCACCGTCTACCGGCGGCAGGAGGTGCGCCAGGAGACCGTCGTGTTGGCCGACGCCACGCCCGGCTGCCTGGTGGTGCGGCGACAGGTCCAGTACGGCTGGCTCGGGGGGCAGTGGTGAGCGCGGTGCGGGTCTGGCGCAGGTGTAGGGAAATCGCCGAATGAACACATCCGTTCACGACGCGGCGTTGCTGCCGCGATCGCTGCGTATCGGCATCACCATCGGCCTCCATCAGCCGAACGAGAGCCTGTGGATCAACGGCATCAAACAGAACGCTGTGTATTTAGCCAAGTTGTTGCAGAACAGCCGTTACAAGCACAAAGTGACGCTTGTCAACGTCACCGACATCGCGGTCGCCGCCGGCGTCCCGTGGGATACCACACGCTTTGCGACGTGCGATTTCGACGCGTGCAAGGATGATCTCGATGTGATGATTGAACTCGGTGGCCAAGTCGACCCGGCCCGAACCGACTACCTGAAGTCCCGCGGTACGCGCCTGGTCAGCTACTGCTGCGGTTTTGAGTACATCCATAACGCGCAGGCGATCCTGTTCGGGCGCAGGCTCTGGGATCAGGTCTTCGTCAATCGCCGTTACGACGCGATCTGGGTTATCCCGCAGGTGGCCGAAAGCAGCCTGTCCTTTTTTGAGGCTTATCGGCGCCGTCCCGCCCGCGTGGTGCCGTTCGTCTGGGACCCGATGTTCCTGGAGGCAGCGGCGCAGAATCTGCCCGAGGGCGGCCGTTACCGGCCGAGAAACATGCCCAAGCGGCTGACAGTGATGGAGCCCAACCGCGACATCACCAAGTTCTGCCTCTACCCGGTGTTGATTGCCGAGGCGCTGTATCGGCGATCGCCGCACGCGGTGGCGCACCTGCACGTGACCAACGCGCAGAGCCTGGCCGAGAGCAGCCCCGAGTTCGTCGGGTTGATGCGCGAGCTGGATATCGTGCGCGACGGAAAGGCCAGTTTCGTCGGGCGTTACGAGACGCCGCAGTTTCTGTCCGAGTTTACCGATGTTGTGATTTCGCACCAGTGGCTCAATCCGCTGAACTACTTCTACTTCGATGTCTGCTGGCAAGGTTATCCGTTGATCCACAACGCCGCGTTATGTCCGGAGCTTGGTTACTACTACGAAGGCAACGATATCGAGCAGGGCCGCCATCAGCTGGTCAGGGCCGTTGTCGGCCACGACCGCCGTTGGCTCGACTACCTGGCGCGGCAGCGGGAGGTGATCGGCGCGTATTGCGCGGATAACCCGCGTTTGGCCGCCGAGTACGACGAGTTGCTGTTCGGTCTGTATAAAACGCCGCTGCTGGTCTGAACGACGGCGGTGGTGCGATGCGATGTTGCCGATTTCCGGAGGTGGTCGTGCGTAGGTTGTTGCTTGTCTTGTCGCCCTGGTGGCGATCTTGATTGGTGTGCCGGTGATGGCGCGGCAAACGCACGGCCGCACCGCGGGCAGTTGCGACGCCGCTGCGCCGGTCGGTAAGTTCGCTCGCGTTCTGAATCAGCGGGATGGGCAATGGGGCGCGATCTGCCTGCGGCAGGACGCGAGCAAGCGCTGTCTGCCGACCCTGGCCGAATCCGACGGCAAGACCGGTCGGCCTGCATACGTCATCGGACGTCTGGTCCACGGTAGCGGCTTGAGCGGCAACGCGCCGATCCGTTGGGGCGTGCGAACGGACGAGAGGTTCGACCTGCACGCGGACGACACGGCGTTTCATGGCGTGTTTCCCCACGGCGCTTGCGAGCCGGGCGAGCGTTCGGCTGTGTTGGACCTGGATCAGGGCAACGTCCATGCCGTAGAGCGCTGCACGCGCATGCGCTCGATAGCAGAACCGTCCGATCGCAGCGCCGCGAACGCGGATGTTCCGCTCGCCGGCTTGGTAGTCCGCTACCGTCGGCTGCCCACGATCGCGCTGCCCGATAGCGCATCTGCTGCCGTTGCGCGATAGCGAAAGATAACGCTCGACCTGCGTGATCGCTGTCCCGCACGCCGGTGTGTCGTATCGAATCGGGATGGCAAGAACGGGGGAAACATGCAAGCGTCGTTGACATTTGTCGTTGCAGTGCGGATTTTGCTGGAGCTCGACCTCTGCGGAGGGCGCTCGGTTTGTTCGGACGCGCTGGCGCACGCCATCGGCGTCAGCCCGGCGCTGGCGCGCCGGGTCATGCGCCGTATGGCTGCGGTCGGCCTGCTGGCGACACGGCTGGGGGCGGGCGGCGGCTCACGGCTTGCGCGTCAGTCCGATCAGATCAATCTGTTCGAGGTGTACCGGGCGCTGGGCGGCGATCGGAACTGCCTGTCGCGCGGCGGCGACTTGTTCAAGGAGGAGGATCAGGCCAATCGCCGTATCGAGCGGCTGCTCAACCGCGAACTGGAACAGATCGCTGCCGTGCTGGATCGCAATTTGCTGCGTCTGAAGCTGGCCGATCTGGAGACCGCATGAGCGCGCCG
This sequence comes from Xanthomonas sp. SHU 166, assembly GCF_000364685.1. Classification (NCBI taxonomy): domain Bacteria; kingdom Pseudomonadati; phylum Pseudomonadota; class Gammaproteobacteria; order Lysobacterales; family Lysobacteraceae; genus Xanthomonas; species Xanthomonas sp. SHU 166. Next base: position 3,045 of record NZ_AQOJ01000073.1, on the reverse strand, counting down.
AGGCTGCGCGCATGCTGCCGATGACCACGCCGGAGTGCCTTTGGCGCGATCGCCGCGCCGCCTGTGGCGCACCGCGCGGCCGAGTCGGTCCAGGGTGGGGGGGCGCGAGACTGTCGTGCGGCGTCGTGGCGCGTTGGCGCTGATTGGCGCGACGTATCGCGTGCCGTCGGTGCTTCAACCGGATACCGCGGCGCAGCGCGTACTCGCCTACGCGTTTAATGCGTTTCGGTTGTGCGAGAGAACAGGCATGGCGCGCAGCGGACCTGCATGCGCCTGCCCGCGCCGCCGGTGGGCTGGCACGCCGCCATTGTCTGTACATGGCGTTGGTGTTCGCGACAATGGCAAGGTGCATCCAGGGCGTCTGCCGCACTGTGTCCGGCCTATCGCCGATGGGCTGCGCCGGTGGGACAAGCTGCCGCCACCGCAGCGACGTCCTGTTCGGATGATGTGCCCAAGCGTTGCGTCAAGCTCGACAAGCCTTGCTGGCGCCTGGCGCAGGCTGGGGTGAAACACCGTTGGGATCGATCTGACGGTGGGGGCAAGGCAAAGCAAAACGGTTTCCTCGGTTTCGAGTCCGCCGACGCACCATCTTGAGCGAATACAGCAGGTTTTCGGTCAGAAAAATGTCACGCTCCCATACCAAATTCCGTTCATTTCAGCAATGTAGGAGTTTGTGAAAAGGGATATAAATCACACGTGCAGTGTGCTTTTGGCCGAAAGACTCAGTGCCTCTGCTCTAGCACGGACGTTTCGATGGAATGGCCTCACAGGACGGCAATGCGTTATGAATAAGTGCGCTTACGTAGTGGTGAATAAGGATTGTCCGAGTTCTGCGCACATCCGCGAGATTCTCAAGGACCGCGAGGTCACCAAGCACGTCCACATCGATTCTCCGCCAGGCAGGCATCGCGAGCTGTCGCGGCAGCGCGGTCTGTTGAACGCGCTCAACGAGCTGGGGCCGGGCGATCTGCTGGTGATGTGGACATTCGAGCAGTTGCGGTTGCAGGTTGGCGACATCCTGATTCTTCTGGAAGAGCTGCGCTGCAGGGGCTGCCATGTGCTGGCGCTGCAGGAAGGCTTCGATACGCGCAACGGCGAGACTTACGAGACCACTGTCCAGAAGATGGCCCAGGTCGCGCGACAACAGCGCCTCACGACCCGTCAACGGATCCTGCATGGCATGAGCACGGCCAAGCGCGAGGGAAGGCCCCCCGGCCGCATGCCGGCGCTGTCGCAGGCAGAGCGCCTGGAGGCAATGGCCTTGCTGCAGAAGCGGGGACAGACCGTGGAGCTGGTCGCGGCGCGCTATGGCGTGCATCCCCGTACCATGCTGCGCTATCTGCATTGTCTGAAGTCGCGCGACGGCGAACGCACACAGAGCGCAGTGGCGTAATCGCGTCGGGGGCTGCACCGGCGCCTGGGATGCCGTGAAGGCCCGTCGCCTCGACGCGCGTCAGATGCGCTGACCGTTGCCAGCGCGTTGTCAGCCGTCTCTTGCGTCGTGGACCATGCCGCTGTCGATCGAGGCGCCGCGCGCCATGCTCGAGAACACGCCATCGCGGCGTACCCAGGCATGGAACAGCGCCGCGCACAGGTGCGCCAACACCGTGGCGAACAGCAGGTAGGCCAGCCAGCCGTGCGTGCTGCGCAGCCAGGCATACAGCGCCGGGCTGTGCGGCGCGATCGGCGGCAATTGCACGCCCGGCCACAGCACGATCGGGTAGCCGCCGGCCGAGAGCATCGACCAGCCCAGCAGCGGCATCGCCAGCATCAGCGCGTACAGCAGCCAGTGCGAGGCATGCGCGGCGGCCTTTTGCCAGCGCGGCAGGTCGGCCGGTAGCGGCGGCGGCCGGTGCCGCAGGCGGTTGCCCAGGCGCACCAGTACCAGCAGCCCGATGGCGATGCCGAGCGGGCGATGCAGGTTCAGCAGCCAGGGCCGCTGCGACACCGAGGCGACCATGCCCACGCCGACGAACAGCATGGTCAGGATCATCGCCGCCATCAGCCAGTGCAGGACGCGCGCGAGCAGGTTGAAGTGCGCGGAGCGGTCGTCGCGGTTCATTGCGCACCTCCGTGCGGCTTACCGGTCGCATCGGGCGCCTGGCCGCGGGCGATCTCGCGCTCGCGGCGGTTGAAGGACTGCGAGTACACCGCCGAGCGCGCGGCCAGGATCGGATCGGCGGAGCCGGCGATGCCGTGCGGCAGGATCAGCGGATCGTAGTTGAGGTCGCGGCACGGCCCGGTGGCCTGCGGCTCGGCATGGTCCAGCACCAGGGTGCCGGCCACCACCTGCTGGCGATCCTGCGGCCACGGCTGCGAGGGATCGTCGACCGGGTCGCCGGGCGCGGCCACGGTCAGCACCAGATCCCAGCGCAGCGGACCGCGCGCCAGCCGCGCCTGCAGGTCTTCGCTGAGGAAGTCGGCGTCGGCCTTGGCGCGTTGCTCGGCCGACAGTGGCGCGAACGGGGTCTGCGGGCGCATCGACCAGCGCACCGCGTGCGTGCTGCCGTCGGCGGCGGTGAAGCGGAACGCGTTGACGCCGTTGTACTGGGTGTTGGCCCAGCTGTCCGACCACGACGCGGTCTTGGCCCACTCCTGGAACTTCTTCGCCTCCGGGTAGCGCTGCAGGAATGCCGCCATCTTCGCCGGGTCCGGCTTGCCGGTGGCCGGATCCGGCCGCGCGGCCAGCGTCTGCGCCATGAAGCCCTCGGTGCTGGCGACCACGAAGAACGGGAAGCTGTTCATCGCCGTGCGCCATTCCTGGCCGTCGTCGCTGCGCAACTGCAGCGCCATGCTGCGCACGCGGGCGGTGCCGTCGGCGCCGTGCGGGTCGCCGCCGCCGATCGACAGGCGGCCCAGCACCGGCACCGAGGATTGCGCGAACACCCGTGCCGAGGACAGCGCGCTGCCCTGGCCGTTGCCCTCGAAATGGCCGCTGACGCACACGCCCTTGCTGTGCGCACGGCGGAAGCCCGGATGCGGCGGGCCGCCGGCTTCGATGGCGTCGGTCATGCGCTGCGCGGTCAGCCGTTGCGGGCCGCCGAG
>NZ_AQOJ01000072.1:0-6223 GCF_000364685.1 Xanthomonas sp. SHU 166 | reverse complement strand
CGAATTCCACTGAACAACGTGGTGGGTTTACACAGCTAGCGGGAGCGCTGCGGATGTGTCGCAGCGTGTCGGCGCGTGGCCGCCCTTGTTAAGTTGTTGCTAACGATTTACATTTGCGTTCTGCGACGGCCATCCACGGCCACAGCCCCTCCGCCAGCCCTGCCGGGCCAGCCACGTCGATTCCCGCCGTGGAGCGTGGCTGCGCCTGCCCCTTTCCTCCACCGCGGCGCGACGGTGTCGCCGCCGCGCCCCACCCCGCGAGATCGATTCATGCTTTTCTCCGCTCCACGCCGTCTGTTGTCCCTCGCCGTGCTGTCCGCGCTCTCCGCCGCCTCGGCACCGTTGTTCGCCGCCGAGGCCGCGGCCGCGGCCGACGTGCAGCCGACCACGCTGGACAAGGTGGAGGTCAGCGGCAGCCCGTCGCGCGCGCAGCCGTCCACCACCACCCGCCTGCCGCTGACGTTGCAGGAGACGCCGCAGTCGGTGAGCGTGCTGGGCCAGCAGCGGCTGGAAGAGGAATCGCTGTTCAGCGTCAACGACGTCATGCGCAACGTCACCGGCGTCAACGTGTCCTTCTACGACACCCAGCGCCCGCTGTACTTCGCGCGCGGCTTCCAGATCACCGACTTCCAGGTCGACGGCCTGCCCACCTACAGCGGCTCCACCAACCAGGAATACGACATGGTCTTCTACGACCGCGTCGAGGTGATCCGCGGCGCCAACGGCCTGCTCAGCGGCGCCGGCATTCCCTCGGCCACGGTCAACCTGCTGCGCAAGCGCCCCGGCAAGAGCTTCGATGCGTCGTTCGCGGCCTCGCTCGGCACCTGGGACTTCCGCCGCACCCAGGCCGACGTCACCGCGCCGCTGACCGCCGACGGCCGCTTCCGCAGCCGTTTCGTCGCCGCCTGGCAGAACCGCGGCTACTACTACGACCACTACACCGAGCAGAAGATGTCCGGGATGGCGGTGCTGGAAGGCGACCTGACCGACACCACCACGGTCACCGTCGGCTACCAGCGCCAGGACAACGATCCGGTCGGCTCGACCTGGGGCACGGTGCCGTACTTCTTCGCCGACGGCAGCTTCGCCGACCTGCCGACCTCCACCAACCTGGCGCCGAAGTGGGCGCGCTGGCAGCGCAACACCCATACCACCTTCGCCAACCTGGAACAGCGCTTCGGCGACAACTGGCTGCTGAAGGTCAACCTGGCGCGCACCGAAGGCGAGGTCAACAACCTGCGCGTGTACGGCAGCGGCTATCCCAGGCGCGACGGCAGCGGCATCTACCTGCGCGCCGCCGCCGGGCAGGCCACCGACACCCGCGACGGCCTGGACGTGTACCTGTCCGGCACGTTCCCCCTGTTCGGCCGCGACCACGACGTGGTGGTCGGCGGCAGCTGGCAGGACCTGCAGTCGACCACGCCGACCCTGGCGCTGCGCTATCCGGGCGACTGGACCACTTGCGGCCGCGAGCGCTGCTACTACATCCCCAACGTCTACGACTGGCACGGCGACGTGGGCCAGATCACCACCACGCGCACCGGCGCGCGGCGCGAGGCGCGCACCACCCAGCGCGGCGTGTACGCCTCCACCCGGCTGCGCCTGGCCGAACCGCTGTCGCTGATCGCTGGCGCACGCCTGAGTTCCTGGCAGACCCGCACCCAGGCCTTCGCCGCCGACGGCAGCTACACCGGCACCAGCGGCCGCTACCGGGTCAGCGACGAGGTCACGCCCTACGTCGGCCTGGTCTACGACCTCACCCCGGCCATCTCCACCTACGCCAGCTACACCGAGATCTTCAATCCGCAGAACTACAAGGACAAGGACAACAACCTGCTGGCGCCGGTGCAGGGCTCCAACCTGGAAGCGGGCATCAAGGCGCAGCTGGCCGACGGGCGCGCGCTGCTCAGTGCGGCGGTGTTCGAGGCCAGGCAGGACAACTACGCGGTGCGCGACATGACCCAGCCCGAGGCCTCGCTGCCCGACGGCAGCTCGGCCTACATCGGCGTCGACGGCACCAAGAGCCGCGGCTGGGAACTGGAATACAACGGCGAGTTGCGCCCGGGCTGGACGCTCAATGCCGGCTACACCCACGCCAAGGTCACCCGTGCGCCGACCGACGCGATCTACGCCAACCTGCCGGAGGACTATCTGCAGCTGTCCACCCAGGTGCGCCTGCCCGGCGCCTGGCAGCGCCTGAGCCTGGGCGGCGGCGTGAGCTGGCAGAGCGCGGTGCGCGGCTACAACATCCAGCGCCCGCTCGGCGACGGCAGCGCCGCCACGCGCCCGGTCACCGTGGTGCAGGATCCGTACGCGCTGGTGCACTTCAACGCCAACTACCAGCTCAGCACGCAGTGGACCGCGACGCTGGCGGTGACCAATGCATTGAACAAGAAGTACTGGGCCAACCTGGATTACCAGAACTACGGCGAGCCGCGGTTCGTCAGCTTTACGCTGCGCTGGCGGTACTGAGCCGCGGCGCATGACAGGCAAGGACGCCCGTCGCGCAGCCCGGCATTGCTGCGATGGTGGTCGCCGTGGCGATGCGTGCCGATGGCCGGCACTGCGCGTCTATACTGCCGCCGCCATCATCGGAGGATGCAGATGCGACCCGCCACGCGCTTGGCCCAGTGCTTGTTGCTTGCCGGCATCCTGCCCCTGGCAGGGTGCGCACAGTCCGGCTCTGCCGACACGCCGGCGGCTACCTCCACCAATGCCCAGGGCTGCGTGAGACAGCGCCAGCTCGGCCCACAGGATCCGTTCAAGACGCCGCCACCATTGATGGAGGCATGCCTGGGTCCGTACAAGCTACGCATTCCGGCCAACTACTTCGGCGACCAGATGGGGCCGAACTTCGACGACAGTTTCGGCCTGTACCTGGAATACCCGTCGCTGCAGCCGTTCGCACCGGGCGAACGCGCGCATCTGAGCCTGGATGTGTCGACGCGGACGGTCGATATCGGGTACCACTATTTGGATGGGGTGGACGTGCATGAGGCGCTACGCAGGCGCTACACCGGCTATTCCGCGGACAAGGAGAATCCGGCAGAGCATCTGCAGAGCCGTCTCAGGCAAAGTCCGGTATATGGGCTGACGCCCTACTATCCGGATCTTCCGAAAGTGTTTGCCTACTACAAGGCAAAGGGATACCGGGCATCGGCGCCTGTGTTCAACGCGGAGGAGCACGATGATTGGTACGTCGAACGGGATGCACATGGCGAAATTCGCACCTTCATCAAGTGCACCTCGCATGTAGTGGCGGAAACCGGTGTGGAGTACCAGAAAGGAAAGCTGGTGCGTAGCCAAGACGCCGAACTTCCAGAGTGCCGTCATATCTTGGTGCTTCCCGACGTCAGTACGCTCGTGGAGGTGCGCTACGTGCGCGCTGCATTGCCGGACTGGAAAAGAATCGAGGATGCAGCGCGTAGCTATCTGGAGAAGTTCATGGTGAAAGGGAATCGGGCGCAGAACAGGTAGTTCTGTAGGCAAACGGCAAAGGAGCTCTGGGAATGAGTGGTCTGGACAAGGGCGATATCGCAGTTCTCGGTTACTACGCCGAACAGGGAAATCGAGAGCTTTATTGGAACTACCTCGCAAACAAGCAAGGCAACGACGGCTACGGGTTGCTCGCGCTCGGTGTCGTCCGCAACGATAACGCACCAGGTGCCACGGCAAACGCGTTCGCCGAGAGCCAGGCCCGTCGTGACGGCGTCGCGATGAGCGAACGGCAGTGGAACAAATTCGGCATTGATTTGATGAAGAGCGACTTCGAGAGTCGGCGAAGCTACTTCGACAATGGTCAACCCGCGCAGGCTCTGAATCTTCCAGTCAAGGACGTCGAAGCCGTCCATGACGCGACCTTCCAGAAGCATCACATCAACCCCAATGGCTGGACGCCGCGCGAACTGCTCGACGCCGCGCGCCGCCATGGTGGCGAGCCCGAAGCGGAGAAAGTCTGGTCGATGATGCTCGACAATTCCGCACTCGGCTTGAGCCGCGCCGGTTTCACCATGAACGACGTGCGCAAGTACGACGACGCGCAGCTGGATGCGATGTCCTATATCGGGCGCATGACCGCTGCGCGGGCGCTCGCGCACGAAGCGCGGCCGATCGCCGATCCGGAGCGGATCGGCGATCGGAGCGTCTACTACGAGCGCGATGCGCGGACCGGCAAATGGACCAACTGGGTCGATGGCGGCGAGCAGACCATCGCCCAGCCGGTGCGCGACCCGCAGCAGCTGCGCGAGCTCGACGATACGCGTGCACTGCGACTGGAGCGCCAGCAGTTACGCGAGCAGTTCCATCCCGAGGATCAGTACCGCCACCAGCCGATCCTGCGCAGCCCGCAGACGCTGGCCGAAGCCGATCCGGTGCGGGTTGATCCGGCGACCGCGCAGGCCGCGCGCACGTCCGATCCCAGCGAGCCAGGCCATCCGCGTCATGCGCTGTACCAGCAGTGCGCCGCCGGCACCCAGGCGCTGGATCGGCAGTTGGGGCGCAGCCCCGATGCGGACAGCGCCTGCATGGCGGCCAGCGTCACCGACCTGGCCGCACGCAACGGTCTGCAGCGAGTGGATCACGTGCTGTTGAGCGAGCGCGGGCGCACGGCGCAGCCGGGCGAGCTGGTGTTTGTCGTGCAGGGCGATCCGAAGGATCCGGCGCACCTGCGCGCGCACATGTCCACCGAAGAGGCGATCCGCACGCCGGTAGCGCAGTCCTTCGAGCGGCTTGCCGAGTTCGATCGGCAGCAGGCGTTGGTCCAGGCGCAGCAGGTCGCCCTGCATCAGGATGTCCACCAGCAGGACGCGCAGCTGCAGAGTGCGGTGCCGCGGATCTGAGTGACGCGACGCCTGCGGGACCTGTGGTCATGTCCGCAGTGCGCATGCTGGATGCGACTGCTGTGCGTCCCACGCCAGGCGTCACAGCGGCGCGCGCGGTTCTGCAAATGTGACTGGTGTGCTTACCCTCACCCCCGGCCCCTCTCCCGGCGGGAGAGGGGAGCGAATGCTCAGTCTTTCGGCTTGCAGGGATCGTCGCGGCGCAGCAGGCGGCCCAGTCGCGATTGCGGCTCGCACGGCGGCGGCGCCGGTTGCGCGGCTTTTGCCGCCGCGGCTGCGGCGGCCGCGCGCTGCTGCTGCAGTTGCGCCAGCTTGGCCTTGATCTGCGGCATCGCTGCCAGCGCGGCCTTTTCGCCCTCCAGGATCGCGGCGTTGCGCTGGGCGAAGTCGGCCGCGCCGATGTCGTTGACCTTGGGCCGGATCACGATGTCGGCGCGGCCCAGTTCCTGCTGGCCCAGGCGCTGGCCCATGATCGCGATCGACTGGTTGACGGTGCCGAGCATGCTGCCCGGGTTCTTGCCGCTGGCCTTGCTGGAGATGTCCACGGCGATGACGAAGTCGGCGCCGAGCTGGCGCGCCGCGTCCACCGGCACCGGGCTGACCACGCCGCCGTCCACGTAATGGAACTTGCCGATGGTCACCGGTTCGAACACGCCGGGGATGCTGCTGGACGCGCGCACCGCCTGGCCGGCATTGCCGCGCACGAACACGGTGCGCTCGCCGTCTTCCAGCCGGGTGGCGACCGCGGCGAACGGCTTGGCCAGCTTCTCGATCGGCTTGCCCTTGAGCTGGGCGTTGACGTAGTCCTGCAGCGCCTGGCCCTGCACCAGGCCGCCGGAGAACAGGCGCATGTCGCGGATGCTGCTCTCGTCCAGCGCCACCGCCGCCTGCTGCATCTGGAACGCGTCCATGCCGCTGGCGTACAGCGCGCCGACCACGCTGCCGGCGCTGGTGCCGGACACCACCGTCGGCTCCAGGCCATTGGCCTGCAGCATCTTGATCACGCCGATGTGGGCGAAGCCCTTGGCCGCACCGCCGCCCAGGGCAATGCCGATGCGCAGCGGCTGGGCCGCCGGCGTGGGCACCGGTGCCGGTCCGCTCACCACCGGGGCCGGCGGCGCCGGCTTGGGTTCGCCGCCGCAGGCGGCAAGCAGGCCGAACAGGGACAGGGACAGCAGCAGGCGCGGGGAGCGGAACACGGTCATGGATGCGTCGCGGAAGGAAGAAGAAGGGAGGAGCCGGCGCGAGGATAGCCGCATCCTCCTGCACCGCCCACGACTGGAGGTCATGGCGTGGGGTGTGCGCGTGCTTGGGTGAGGGTGTGGAGGCTTGTACTACGCATTCTGCGAGACGCTGCGCGCCGTACCCTCACCCCAACCCCTCTC
>NZ_AQOJ01000071.1:0-9793 GCF_000364685.1 Xanthomonas sp. SHU 166 | reverse complement strand
GCCCCCCCTGCCAGTCGCCGTCGCGGATCGCGCGGGTGTCGTCGCGGAAGTCCGGCAGGCCGCCGGCGTCGAAGAACGCCTGGCGCTCGCGCCGCGCGGCCAGCCGCGCCTGCCGCTCCGGCTCGATCGCCCGGTGCAGTGACACCAGCAGGGCCAGCAGCGGCGGCGGCAGCAAGGCGTCCTGGCCGGCCAGCGAGGCGGTCAGGGCGATACCCGGCGTGGAGCGCGTGGACGGGTCGGGAGCGGTGGCGAAAGCGGGGGCGGACATGTGGGGATTCCTCGATGTTTCCGGGGCTCCACCGTGCTGCCGACGCATGTATTTGACAAAGCAGTTTTGTCAATGCTTTATATAAATAAGATTTATATCTATCACGTCATGGCTACGAGCAACGCCGCAACCCCGCGATTTCCCTACAAATCCGACCGGCTCAAGCCGCTGCGCGCGTTCTGCCAGACGGTGCGCCTGGGCGCGGTGTCGCGGGCCGCGGAGGCCTTGTTCGTCAGCCAGCCGGCGGTGACCCTGCAGTTGCAGGCGCTGGAACGCGAACTGGGGGTGGTGTTGTTCGAGCGCAGCGGCCGGCGCCTGGTGCCCAGCCGCGAGGGCCAGTTGCTGTACGAGATGGCGCAGCCGCTGGTGGAGAGCCTGGACCGGCTGGAGGCCGACTTCCGCGAGAAGGCGCGCGGGCTGGACGCCGGCGAACTCAACGTCGCCGCCAACAGTTCCACCATCCTCTACCTGCTGCCGAAGATCGTGGAGGCCTTCCGCGCCCGCCACCCGCAGGTGCGGCTGACCCTGCACAACGCGATCAGCGCCGACGGCACCGACCTGCTGCGCGAGGACGCGGTGGACCTGGCGGTCGGCTCGATGCTCGACGTGCCGGCCGACCTCAGCTACGCCCCGGTGTACCGCTTCGAACAGTTGCTGATCGCCCCGCACGACCATCCGCTGGCCCGCAAGCCGAAGTTGACCCTGGAGGACCTGTCGCCGTACCCGCTGATCCTGCCGCCGCGGCGCCAGGTCACCTACCGCCTGGTCGACCTGGTGTTCCAGCAGGCGCGCGTGCCCTACACCGTGGCGCTGGAGGTCGGCGGCTGGGAAGTGATCAAGCAGTACGTGGCGATGGGCATGGGCGTGTCCATCGTCAGTTCGATCTGCCTCACCGACGCCGACCGCGCGCGCCTGGCCACCCGCGCCCTGGGCGATTACTTCCCGGCGCGCAGCTACGGCGTGGTGGTGCGCAAGGGCAAGTACCTGTCGCCGCAGGCACGCGCCTTCATCGAGCTGATCCAGCCGGACCTGTTCACCCCGCGCGGCTACGACGAGAGCGGGCCCTCGGAGCGGTAGCCGCGCACGGCCGCGCGTCAGCGGCGCCCTTGGGCTCTGATACCGTGGCGGCACGCCCGCTGCACACCGACCGCCCGTGTCCCTGCCCTCCCGCTACGCCGAAGCCGACGCACCCCCGGCGCTGCGCGACCGCCTGCGCTGCAGTTGGCGATTCCGCCAGGGCGAAGCCGAGACCGCCGCGACGCAGGTGCTGCCGGATGGCTGCGTCGACCTGATCTGGGACGGCCGCGCCCTGTTCGTCGCCGGGCCGGACCGCCGCGCCACCGATGCCAGATTGGCGCCAGGCAGCGTGCTCACCGGCGTGCGCCTGGCCGCCGGTGCCGGCGCCAGCCTGCTCGGCGTGCCGCTACACGCCGTTGCAGACCAGCGTGTGCCGCTGGAGGCGCTGTGGGGCGTCCGCGGTCGCGACTGGCAGGCACGGATGGAAGACACCGCCGATCCGCTGACGGCTTTGCACACGCTGTGCGCGAGCCGGCCGCTGCACCGCGACTCCGCGATGGCCTGGCTGTTCGCACAACTCGCCGGCGACGCACCGCCGCGGCTGGACTCGCTGACCCATGCACTGGGCGTCAGCGAACGCACCTTGCGGCGACGCAGCCACGACGCGTTCGGCTACGGCGCCAAGACCCTGGAGCGCATCCTGCGCCTGCAACGCTTCCTGGGCCTGGTCCGCCAGCATCCCAGCCTGACCGCGGCCGCCCTCGAGGCCGGCTACGGCGACGCACCGCACCTGGTGCGCGACAGCCGGCAACTGACCGGCCTGCGCCCGCGCGACCTGGTGCAGCGGCACGCGCGCTGAGCTGGCCGTTTTCGCCAAGCCGGCGGCCGCACGGTGGTCGATACTGGCGCCCCGTCCAAAGGAACCGCCCATGTCCCGCGCCGAACAGCATCACCGCATCGACTATCTGGAATTCGCCGTCGCCTCGATCGCCGCGGCAAAGGCCTTCTACGGCCAGGCCTTCGACTGGACCTTCCAGGACTACGGCCCGGACTACTGTGAATTCCGCGACGGCCGCCTGAGCGGCGGCTTCTTCCACGGCACGCCGCAGCCCGGCGGCGCCCTGGTGGTGCTGTGCTCCAACGACCTCGCCGCCACCCAGGCCCGCATCGAAGCCGCCGGCGGCCGCATCGTGCGCCCGGTGTTCGCCTTCCCAGGCGGGCGCCGCTTCCACTTCGCCGACCGCGACGGCTACGAGCTGGCGGTGTGGTGCGAGGGCTGCTGACGGCACCGCGGCACCAGCAGGTTGACTCCGCAGGAGCGGCTTCAGTCGTGACGGGCACTCCCGGTAACGCCTGTCGCGGCTGAAACCGTTCCTACGGATCAGGTCGCGTCATTGCGCGCGGTGCCCTACAGCCGCGCCCACTCGAATCCCTCGCCGCGGCGGTAGAACACCGCCAGCGCCTTGCCATAGACGCTGTCGGCATCGACGAAGCCGAAATAGCGGCCATCGAAACTGTCGCCGCGATGATCGCCCATGACCAGCAGTTTGCCGGGCGGCACCCGCACGTCGTGCAGATCCGGGCCGCCGCCCGCGTCCAGATCCAGCCGCGCGATGCGCGCGCCGAAGCGCTCCGCATCGTCCGTGGCGCCCACCTGCAGCGGCTGGCCGTTGATGGCGAGATGGCCGTCGCGCACGTCGACGCGATCGCCCGCCACCGCCACCACGCGCTTGATCAGGCGGGTGCCGTCGTGCGGCGAATCGAACACCGCCACATCGCCGCGCTGCGGCCGGCCGCGTTCGAACACGCGGTACTCGGTGAACGGCACGCGCAGCCCGTAAGCGCTCATGTCCACGGCGACGCGATCGCCGGGCTGCAGCGTCGGCTGCATCGAGCCGGAGGGCACCACATAGTGATTGGCGAAGGACGACCGCGCGGCGGTGAGCAGCAACAGCATCACCACCATCGGCAGCAGTTCCTTGCGGCTCCAGCGCGCGGCGCGCTGCAGGCGGGTGGCATGCGGATCGGCGTGGGTCATGGGGCACCTGGGATGAGCGAGGGCGGCACGGGATGTGTCATCGCGACAGTGCGCGCTCGGCGGCTCGCGGGGCCAGTGACGAAAGGCATGGCGCCGCCCGGCACAGACGCCTGCCGACACCATGCAGACGGCAACTCATTTGCAGTCTGGAAACTCACCCACTGTGACGACGGGAGGCAGACGCTCGTCGTTTCCGCCATCCCTCCCTTGTTCGCCATTGAGATACGTGATCCGCGCGCCTTTCCCGTCGCGACGCACTGCATAAAGCGGCTCGTTCCGCTCCGAATACACCACGAGCGTTTCGTCTTCGGCATGCGTCGAGAACAAGGCCGGCGTCAAAGCCCCGCCCTCGTAGCGCTGGATCAACAGCCGAGTGCCATCGACGGTGGGCAGGATCCAGATCGTCGTCCCCAGCAAATCTCCGCCAGCCTCGGACCAGCAGACATTGGAAAAGCTCTCCGGTTTCGATGCGCGGAAATGCGCCGAACCCGCTGCCACGCTCATCAGAAGCGCCAGACCCACCATCATGTTTCGAGACTCCCATGCATCGGGTGGATGAATCAGCAGCAATCATGCCGCATCTGTCGAGACACGCCACCTGGGCGGTTCGAGCGTGCCTTCCCAGAACGCAGCGCGCGCCAGCGTGCGAGCAAAAGAACGGCGGTCACGCCCTCCGCAGATGCCTACGGTGTGACCTCGATGCGGTTGGACGTGGCAGCCTTGAAGAAACCCACCTGATCGGAAACATTCGCGGAAGTTTTCGCCGGAAGTTCGCGGTATCGCAACAACGGCTGCACAGCCACCAGGTAGCGGCGTCCAGGCACGATCCGGTAGTTCCGGGACAGATCCACCGCCGCGGATTTCGACTCGCCCGGACCCAGGATCACGTCGGGCCTCGAACCCGGCAGCTGGCTCACGTAGATCCCGTGGTAGGCCACAGCGCTCCCGTCTTCCTGCAGCACTCGGAACAGATTCGCTTGCAGTCGCCCGTCGCGGTTCACCTCGGGGATATCGGCATCCGGCACCGCGATCGGCTGATCGCCCGCATTGACCAGGGTGATCGTAATGACCGCTGTGCCCGTGCTCTCACTGGCTGCTTGCGTGTGTTCCAGTCGGATATCCAATCTCCCTGCGGCGGACACCGCAAAACAGGCGCCCAGCAGCGCCATACCGACAATCCAGCTTCCCTTCATGAGCATCTCCTTGTGGTGGATGGAGTATCCGGACACCCCAACAAAAAACGGGATGGCCGCAAGGCCATCCCGTTCTCGACACACTCGATCGGCGCAGCGCCGATCAGTTCTTCAGACCGCGGTTTTCCAGCAGCGGCTCGACGCTGGGGTCCTTGCCGCGGAAGTCGCGGTACAGGGTGGCCAGGTCGACGGTGTTGCCGCGCGAGAGGATCTTGGCGCGGAAGATGTCGCCGTTGGCGCGGGTCAGGCCGCCGTGTTCCTTGAACCACTGGAACGCGTCGTCGTCGAGCACTTCCGACCAGAAGTAGGCGTAGTAGCCGGCCGAGTAGCCGCCGCCCCAGATGTGGTCGAAATAGGTGGTGCGGTAGCGCGGCGGCACTTCCGGCAGGTCCACCTTGTACTTCTTCAGCGAGTCGGCCTCGTACTTGTCCACGTCCTGTAGCGGCGCGTCGGCCGGCAGGGTGTGCCAGGACAGGTCGAGCAGCGCCGCCGACAGGTACTCGGTGGTGGCGTAGCCCTGGTTGAAGGTGCGCGACTTCTTGATCTTCTCCACCAGGTCGGCCGGCATCGCCTCGCCGGTCTGGTAGTGCTTGGCGTAGTGCGCGAACACCTTCGGATCCGACGCCCAGTGCTCGTTGAACTGCGAGGGGAACTCGACGAAGTCGCGCGAGGTGGCGGTGCCGGCCAGGGTCGGGTACTTCACGTTGGAGAACATGCCGTGCAGCGCATGGCCGAACTCGTGGAACATGGTGGTGACGTCGTCGAAGCTCAGCAGCGCCGGCTGGCCCGGGGCGGGCTTGGTGAAGTTGCAGACGTTGTAGACCACCGGCTTGGTGCCGGTGAGGCCGTTCTGGCCGACGAACTCGTCCATCCAGGCGCCGCCGGACTTGCTGTCGCGCTTGAAGTAGTCGGTGTAGAACAGCGCCAGCGACTTGCCGTCCTTGTCGAACACTTCATAGACCTTCATCCCGTCATGGTAGGTGGGGATGTCGGTGCGTTCCTTGAAGGTGAGGCCGTAAAGCTGGTTGGCGGCGTAGAAGACGCCGTTCTGCAGCACGTTGTCCAGTTCGAAGTACGGCTTGATCTGCGCTTCGTCGAGGTCGTACTTGGCCTTGCGCACCTGCTCGGCGTAGAAGTCCCAGTCGGCGGCGGTGAGCTTGAAGCCGCCCTTCTGCGCGTCGATCACCTTCTGCATCTCGGCCGCTTCGCTGCGCGCCTTGGCGGTGGCGGCGGGCACGGTGTCGGTGAGCAGCTTCAGCGCCGCGGCCGGGGTCTTGGCCATCTGGTCGCTGAGGCTGTAGGCGGCGTAGCTGTCGAAGCCGAGCAGCTTGGCCTTCTGCGCGCGCAGCTGCGCCAGGCGCTGCACGGTCTGGCGGGTGTCGTTGGCATCGCCCTTCTCGGCGCGCGACTGCGAGGCGGCCATCACCTGCTGACGCAGGTCGCGGTCCTTCAGCGAGGCCAGCACCGGCTGCTGGGTGGTGTTCTGCAGGGCCAGCAGGTACTTGCCGTCGAGCTTGCGCGCGGTGGCGTCCTGCGCGGCCGAGGCGATGTCGCCGTCGGACAGGCCGTCGAGCTTGGCCTTGTCGTCCACCACCACCGCACCGGCGGCGGTGGCCGCGACCAGCTTGGTGTGGAACTGCGTGGCCAGGGTGGTCTCTTCGACGTTGAGCTTGCGCAGGGTGGCCTTGTCGGCGTCGGACAGCTGCGCGCCGGCACGCACGAATTCCTGGTATTCGTACTCGACCAGGCGCTTCTGCTCCGGGTCCAGGGTCAGCGTGTCGCGCTGGTCGTACAGGCTCTTGATGCGCGCGAACAGCTTGGGATCCAGGCTGATCTCGTCCTGGTGCGCGGCCAGCTTGGGCGCGATCTCTTCCTGGATCTTCTGGCGGGCATCGTTGGTGTCGGCCTGAACCAGGCCGAAGAAGATGCGCGACACGCGGGTCAGGGTCTCGCCGCTGCGCTCCATCGCTTCCAGGGTGTTGGCGAAGGTGGCCGGTTCCGGGTTGTCGGCGATCTTGCGGATCTCGGCCAGGTGCTGCTTCATGCCCTCTTCGAAGGCCGGCAGGTAGTCGCTGTCCTTGATCTTGTCGAACGGCGGCGCCTGGAACGGCAGCGTGCTGGGGGTCAGCAGCGGGTTGGCGGCGGCGGCGGGCTGCGCGGCGGCCGGAGCAGCGGGGGCGGCGGGCACGGGGGTGGACTCCTTACCGGAACAGGCAGCCAGCGCCAGGCTGATGGCGGCGGCCAGAACGACGTTACGCGACATGAGGTGGAACTCCTGGGAGGACCTTGGGGCCAAGACAGCCGCCCACGTTACCGGGTTTGCATGGCAGCGGCATGTGCCATTGGCTCGGCCCGGCGCGGCAGCCAGCCGGCGTACAGATGGCCGGGCGCGGGCATGGCGCCAGCGCCCCGATCACGGTGCCGGCCACGCGACGCGTTGCACGGCCGGCGTCCTGCAGGGGGCGCCGGCGCGCCGGGCTCACTGCCCGCCGGGCAGCGGCAACGCCTCGTCCTTGAAGATGGCCACGTGCGGCACGCCGTCGGCGCCGATCCAGCCACGGTACATGCCCTCGGTGTTGAACGGGAAGGCCACGCTGCCGTCGGCGCCCAGCGCGATCGCACCGCCGTCGCCGCCGGCCTTGGGGATCTGCTGGTCGATCACCGCGTCGGCGGCCTGGGCCAGGCTCTGTCCGGCGTACTTCACCCGCGCGCAGATGTCGTAGGCGGCCACCGCGCGGATGTAGAACTCGCCCCAGCCGGTGCCGGACACCGCGCAGCGGCTGTCGGCGAAGGTGCCGGCGCCGATGATCGGCGAATCGCCGACGCGGCCATAGCGCTTGTTGGTCATGCCGCCGGTGGAGGTGCCGGCGGCCAGGTTGCCCTGCAGGTCCAGCGCCAGCGCACCGACCGTGCCGAAGTGCTTGGCGGTTTCCAGGTCGGCGTGCGCCTGCTTGTTGGCTTCTTCCTTCAGCGCCTGCTGCAGTTGCTGCCAGCGCTTCTCGGTGCGGAAGTAGGACGGCGCGACCAGCGCGATCCCGTGCTGCTTTGCGAAGACCTCGGCGCCATCGCCGACCAGCATCACGTGCTCGGACTGGTCCATCACCGCACGCGCCAGTTCGATCGGGTTCTTGACCCGGTGCACGCCGGCCACCGCGCCGGCCTTGCCGGTGCGCCCGTCCATGATCGCCGCGTCCAGTTCGTTGCGGCCGTCGTGGGTGAACACCGCGCCCTTGCCGGCGTTGAACTGCGGCGAGTCCTCCAGCACGGTGATCGCCGCGGCGACCGCATCCACCGCCGGCTTGCCCTGCGCCAGCAGCGCCTGCCCGGTGCGCAGCGCCTTCTCCATCGCCGCGCGCGCCTCGGCCAGGTCGGCCGGGCTGCTGCTGGCGCGCTCGACGCCGGCGCCGCCATGGATCACCAGGGTGGTGGCGGGAATTTCGCGCATGCGCCCGTCCTGCACGGCGTAGTAGCGGTGGAACACCGGCGCCTCGACGCGGCCGTCGGGCAGGTGCAGGGTGGAGCCGGGGCCGACCCCGACGGTCTCGATGCGGGCGGCCTGCAGCGGCTGCCCGGCCGGGGTGGGCGGTTGCAGCGGCCCGGCGACCACGGTGGCCACGGCCTGCGGATCGGTGGCATAGACGCGCGCGGTACCGTCGCCCTCCACCGCCAGCGCGGCGCTCTCGTCCACGCCCAGGCCGATCAGCGGTTCCCCCTTCGGCGCCAGCGTGGCGGCCTTGGCGCGGAACGCGAACAGGCGGCCGAGGCGGTCGCGCTCGCGGAAGTGGGTATCGGTGATGACCCGCTTGAGCAGGTCCAGGTGCAGGAAGTCGGTCTCGATGGTGACCGCCGGCCCCAGCGGATCGGCCAGCGCCGCCGGGCTGGTGATGCTGCCGCCGTCCATCGAGCCGTACAGGTACTCGCCCAGCATCGCCAGGCCGGCGCTGGTGCCGCCCAGCGGCTTGCCGGCGCGCACGTGCGCATCCAGCGCGTCGGCCACCGGGGTGTTCTTCCAGTAGCGCACGTAGCGCGACTGGTCGCCGCCGGCGATGAAGATGCCGTCGGCGCGGGCCAGCGCGCGCAGCAGCGCCGGATCGCTGGAGGCGCCGCGGCCGCTGAACACGAACGTCTCGACCGAGGCCACGCCGCCGACCTTGCGGTAGAACTCCTCGCCCACCTCGTTGGCCTGCGAGGCGCGCAGCACCACCACGTGGCCGTGCCCGGCCTTGGCCATGAACCAGCGCAGCGCGTCGTAGTTGCGGTCGCCGCCCCCCATCAGCAGCAGGCCGGGCGACACCGGGCCGGGTGTGGGCGCGGCCGGATCGCCGACCAGGTACTGGCGGTAATCGCGCGCGACGGCGGGCGTGGCCAGGCACAGGCCCAGCAGCAGCGACATCCAGGGCCGGAACATGCCGACGGAACGGGTCATGCGGATCTCCTCGGGAACGGGGCGGGCAGGCGAGCGTGCGGCTCGTTGCTGAGAGGGGACGAACGGCGGCACGGTTTCCCCCCGCCGCCGTCACCCTCCCACGTCGGCGCGCGCGGCACTTGCCCGCACGCACCGGCGATCGGCTAATGTGGGATCCATGTCCGCTTCCCTCGACGATTGGTTCGTCCAAGAAATCCTCGTCCACGAGCAGGCGCTCAGCGGCTACCTGCGGCGCTGCTGGCCGCATCGCGAGGAGTGGCACGACCTGCGCCAGGAGATCTACGTGCGCGTCTACGAGGCCGCCGGCAAGGCCCGGCCGAGCCTGCCCAAGTCGTTCCTGTTCGCCACCGCGCGGCACCTGATGACCGACCGGTTGCGCCGCAACCGGGTGGTGTCGATCGAGGCAGTGGGGGATCTGGAGTCGATGCACGTCCTGATAGACGAGCTGTCGCCGGAACGCTGGTGCGGCGGACGGCAGGTGCTGGGCCGGCTGGCGGCGGCCTTCGACCGGTTGCCGGACCGCTGCCGCAGCGTGGTCTGGCTGCGGCGGGTCGAGGAACTGCCGCAGAAGGAGGTGGCCGTGCGCCTGGGAATCAGCGAGAAGAGCGTGGAGAAGCACGTGGCCCGGGGCATGCGCCTGCTGGCCGATCATTTCCATGGCGACGAGGGCGCGGCGGCGCCGGCGAAGCCGATGCAGGCGCGGGCACGCGATGGACAGCAGGTGGATTGAGGCGCGTGCGGCGGCCTGGCTGGCGCGGCGCGACCGCGACGACTGGTCCGACGCACGGCAGGCGCGCCTGGATGCCTGGCTGGCCGCGGCCACCGCGCACCGGGTGGCGTTCCTGCGCCTG
>NZ_AQOJ01000070.1:0-14110 GCF_000364685.1 Xanthomonas sp. SHU 166 | reverse complement strand
GGCGGCCATCGCCACGCTGCGGCGCGCGAATGCGGAGGCCGCGGCGCTGGTCCGCGCGCAGCACGATCGCCAGTTGGACTGGCTGCGGATCCGCTTCGACACCGCCGAAAAGCAGCGCACCATCGATGCCCTGCAAAGCGAGAACCGCCTGCGCCAGGTCCAGCTGCGCCAACGCACGTTGCTGCTGTGGCTGGCATTGGTGTCCGGCGTCGCCGCCGCGCTCGGCCTGTGGCTGTGGCTGCAGCGTCGCCGCCAGCGCGAACGTTTGCTGCAAGCCGCACGGCAGGTCCGCCACGAGGAGCAACTGGCCCGCTATCGGCGAGAGGCGGACGCGCTGGCCGAGGATCGCAGCCTGCTGCAGACCCTGCTCGACAGCCGCGAGGACGCGCTGTGCCTGCTCGATGCCGAAGGCCAGGTCCTGGCCACCAATCGTGCCGGCCGCCTGCTGCTCGGCGGCGCGGACGACGCCGAACCGGTCGGGCAGCCGGTGTTCGCCTGCGTTGCCGAGGGCGACCGCCCGGCGTTGCAGGCGGCGCTGGAGCGGATGGAGGACAGCGCGGCGCAGCGCCTGGAGATCGTCGCACGGCATGGCACGCCGCTCGCCGTGACCTTCACGCCCTGGCGCGGCGGCGATGGGCTGGTCGTCCTCGGCCTGCAGGAACGCGACCGTGGCGCGGTGGCGGACACCGCGCAGGCCGAGCACACGCCAGCGGAGGCCGCCGCGCCTGCGTTGCGCGATGCCTTCCGGCGCGCGCTGGTCGACCTGATGCTGGCGGTCATCGACACCTGGGAGCGCGCCACCGCGACCGGTCGCCTGGAGTTGGCCGAGCGCAGCCGCATCTGGCGCGTGAACATCGACGACGGCCGCCTGCGTGCGCGGGCGATGGAGCGCTATCTGGCGGTCTCCAAATTGCCTAGCAACCCGCGCTGGCGGGACGTGCTGCGCTCGGCCTATTTCGTGCTCGCGCACTGCGGAGAGCTGTCGGCGGAGGCGCGCGCCGCCCTGCAGTCGAGGATCGACACGGTGCTGGCCTACACCCGCCGGGACGCGCTCGGCTGAGCAAGCCCGGCACTTCTCCTGCCGGCGATCGTCGGCTGCGCTAACCGGCGAGCGCGCCTGCATGGTGCGTCAGCGCCCGCGCTTGGCCGGGCAGACCACGCAGGCGCCCTTCAAGCCTTGCTCCATGCGGTAGGCGCTGTGGTGGTCGCGTGCCAGGAAGGTCGTCGGGCCGAGCACGATGGGCTTGGCCGAGCGCGACGGCGCCACCACCTCGCAATAGGCGGCGATGGTGTTCAGCGTATTGGTGTACGGCTCGTGGCTATCGACTACGCCGCACTTGTCCATCGTCTGCCGCAATTGCTCGCCGTCGAAATCGAATTTCACCACCACCTCCGGTTCCTGGCTCTCCTCCAGGCACCAGTCCGGCGGCAGGGTGTCGTGGCCGTGGGCGATCAGCGGCAAGGTCAGCAGGGCCGCGGCAAGGGCGGCATGGAAGACGGAACGGCAGGCAAGCATCGGAACCTCGCAATGCGCAGAAGAAGAGTCCGCAGCCTACGAGCGGGGCTGCGGCCGATGCCAGCGCATCCGCGGGTATAGACCGGGAATAAATCCTCCTAAGGTATTGATTCTCTGATGGTGGCAACGCGCCGCGCTGCCGGCTCGCGCGTCCGCGGCCCGCCGTGCTTGCGCCGTGGCCCCGCCAATTCGACCCGATTCGCTCCCGTGGCGACCCGGGTTTGCCCTCGTGCCGCCGCGGCGGCCTGCCTAGCCTGAAATCGCCGGATCGCACCGAGTGCCGATGCGGCGGTGGCCATATCCCCCGGGGGCGATGCACGCAACCCCAGCCATCTCCAATCCCTTCCATATAGCGAGAGAACGCTCATCATGAAGAAGAAGCTCCTTGTCGCAACCGCCTTGCTGGCGGGCAGTGTGGTCGGCGCCCCTGCGCTGGCGGCGGAAAACCCGGTGGACCAGGCCGGCATCCAGCACAACATGTACCTGGGCTGCCTGATGGACGCCAATGCCTCGCCCGACGAAGCCCTCACCGTCGTGGTCAAGACGTGCGGTTACAACCCCGGCATGCCGCTGGAGCGGTTCATCGCCACGCAACAGCCCATCATCGATGCGGTCGATCCGACCCGGCCGATGATCGACAACCTGGCCGGGTTGCGCCAGCAGCTCAGTGCCTACGAATTCTCGTTCATCGTGCGGATGGACCAGATCATCGAGAACGCCGAGGACATGGATGCGGCGGCGGTGCAGTTCGAGGAACTCGAGAAGGAAGCCATGGCACGGCTCGATCCTGCCTCCAGGAACGGCGCGCTGGTGCTGGGCGGGCTGAGCGTGGCCAAGCATTCCAACCGCTACTGGGCCAAGGTCGCGGCAGAGCATGGCGAGACCACGGCTGGCGACGCCACCGCGAAGAAGAAGGGGCGCTTCTGGCGATGGCTGGCCGTCGTCGGTTCGGACGTGGTGGGTTTCCTGCTCACCGAAAACCCGGTCACCGCGGCCACCACCTCCAGCACCGTCTACGACATCGTGTTCTGACCGGGCTGCAGCCCGCTCCGCTTGAAGACCGCCGCATCGTCCCGTGCGCCGATGCGGCGGTGACCGCCTGCCCATGACCCATGTGGGTCCGGGCCCACTCATCCCAGTTCAATGAAGAGAATGCACATGAAGAAGCACTTTGTCGCAACCGCCGCCCTGCTGGTCGGCAGCGCCGTCGGTCTCCCCGCGCTGGCCGCGGAGAATCCCATGGACCACGCCGGCGCCCAGCACAACATGTACCTCGGTTGCCTGATGGACCTCAATCCCTCGCACGACCAGGCCCTGACGCTGCTGGTCAAGAAGTGCGGCTACGCCCCGGGCATGCCGCTGGAGCAGTTCATCGCCACACAGCAGCCGATCATCGATGGGATCGACCCGACGCGGTCGGTGACCGAAAACCTGACGGGATTGCGCCAGCGGTTCAGTGCCGAGGAATTCGCATTCGTCGTGCGGATCGACCAGATCGTCGAGAACGCCGACGACCTGGAGGCCGCCGCAGCGCAATTCGAGGAGCTGGAGCGGGACGCCCTGGCGAAGCTCGATCCCACCTCCAGGAATGGCGCGTTGATCCTGGGTGGATTGAGCGTGGCCAGGCACTCCACACGCTACTGGTCCAGGCAGGCGGCCGAAAGCGGTCAGTTCGCGGCAGAGGGCGGCACCTCGAAGAGGAAGGGACGATTCTGGAAGTGGCTGGGAGTCATCGCAGCCGACGTGATCAGCTATTTCCAATCGGAGAATCCCGGCACGGCGGCCACGTCCTCCGACGATGCATACACCCTGTTCTTCGAGGGATTCGGATTTTGATCCAGGCGCTGCCTGGGTAGGGAAGGGCATCCTGATGGGGTGCCTTTCCACAGAGGGAGCGACGTCAGCTCATCCGCTTTGCTGCGACTCGGCGTGGACATGCCGTTGTCGTCGCAGGAGCGGCTTCAGCCGCGACAGGCGTTACCTGTGGCGTCTCGCCACAGCTAACGCCGCTCCTGCAAATGGCCTTCCCTCGTCATCGGAGATGCCCTTGCAGTCGCAGCGGCGCTTTCGCTTGAAGCGCTTGGCAGGATCGGCGTCAGGCCGAACTGCCCGTGCCGTGTGTTGTACACCTGCGACAGCAGCAAACGAACGACTGTCGCGCCACTGCCACGGCCACGCACCCATTCCCGCATCGCTGCTAGCATCGGCCGATGGATTCCCTCACCCAGATCGTCCTCGGCGGCGCCATTGCCGCCGCCATCGCCCCGGCCGCACATCGGCGCGCGGCACTGCTTGCCGGCGCCGCGCTCGGCACCCTGCCGGATCTCGATGCGCTGATCCTGCTGCCGCTGACCCGCGATCCGGTGACGCTGATGACGGTGCATCGCAGCGTCAGCCATTCGCTGTTCGTGCTGCCGTTGCTGGGCTGGCTGATCTGGTGGCTGTTCCGGCGCTTCGGCCATGGACGCGTGGCCGAAGCGCCACACCGCTGGTTCTGGGCGATCCAGCTGGCGCTGATCACCCACCCGCTGCTGGATGCGTTCACCGTCTACGGCACGCAGCTGTGGTGGCCGCTGCGGCCATCGCCGACGATGTGGTCGAGCGTGTTCATCATCGATCCCGCCTACACGCTGTGGCTGCTGCTGGCCTGCGCCATCGCCTGGTTCGCCCGCGCGCGGCGCGTGGCGCAGCAGGCGTTGCTGGTCGGACTGCTGTTGAGCAGTGTCTACCTGGGCTGGTCGCTGCTGGCCAAGCAACTGGTCGACCGCGAGGCCGACCGCACGCTGGCGGCGATGGGACTGGCGCAGGCGCCGCGCTTCTCGGTACCGATGCCGTTCAACACGCTGCTGTGGCGGGTGGTGGCGATGACCCCGAGCGGCTATGTGATCGGCGAGCGCTCGCTGGTCGCCGACCACGGGCCGATGCGCTTCCAGGGCTATCCCTCCAACACCCAGGCGCTGGCGCAGGTGCGCGACCTGCCGGCGGTGCAGCGCCTGACATGGTTCAACCGCGGCTTCATGCGCGCGCAGGTCAAGGACGGCGAACTGGTGCTCAGCGACCTGCGCATGGGCCTGGAACCGGACTACAACTTCAACTTCGCGGTGGCGCGACAGCAGGGCGACGGCTGGGTGGCGATGCCGCCGCGGCAGCTGCAGGCGGCGTACCGGGCGCCGGTGGCACGTGGGCAGATTGGTGCAGCGCTGGCGCGGATGTGGCAACGGATCTGGACCGAGCCGGCATCGCCCGCGCCGGTCGGTGCGCAGGCATCGCCCGTGGCGCCGTGAGCGCCGTTCAATACACCGTCGCGTGCGCCTGCACGAACGAATAGAAGAACACCGCATCCGGATCGCTCTGCACCTGGGCCATTTCCTGGCGCATGCCGGTCACGGTCTCCGCATCCACCGCGCCGGCCTGCAGTAGCCGTTCGGCCGCAGACAGCAACAGTTCCTCCCAGAACCCGATCATGGTCTTGCGCCGCGCCGGCTCGCGGTTGTCCAGGTGCAGCGTCTTGATCTCGGTGCTGACGTCGCGATAGCCGCCGGCCAGCAGCAGGTTGCCGAGCTTGGCGCCGACGAACGGGTCGCCGCCGTGGTCGTACTGGAAGTCGTTGAACGCCATCCAGTAGCGCCACACGTTCGGCGAGTACGGATGCAGCAGGAACGAGGCGTTCATCACCTCGGTCACGTACACCGGCGACCCCGGTGCCAGCACCCGCCGCACTTCGCTGAGCACCCGCGCTGGCGACGGCACGTGTTCCAGTACCCAGCACAGGAACGCCGCATCGAAGCTGCGCGGCTGGAACGGCAGGTCGCCGGCGTCGGCCTGCTGCAGCGTGTAGCGGTCCTGGCACCAGGGCATGCGCTGCAGGTTGTCGCGCGCGGCCTGCAGTTGCGCCTCGCTCAGGTCGATGCCGGTGACGTGCAGCTCCGGGAAGCGCCGCAGCAAGACTTCGGTCTGGGCGCCGACGCCGCTGCCCACTTCCAGCAGGCGCCGCGCGCCGGTGTAGTCGATCTGGTTGAACAGGGTGGCTTCGAGCAGCCGCGCCTGTTTCAACAGGCGTGCCTGTTCGGTGTCGGAATAGCCGTGCAGATAGGTCGGGGTTTCGGGAGACGTGCCCATGGCGGTGCTCCAGGGAGAAGAAGACGTCAGGCGGCGGCGGACAAGGCCGGCGGCACCCCGGCGATCAGCGCGTCGAAGTACTCGGCGGTCAGCGCCAGTTGTGCCTGCGCGCTCTCGGCGCGGTTGACCACGGCGCGGAACGCGGCATTCTCGGGTTGATCCTTGGCATACCAGCCCAGGTGCTTGCGCGCGATGCGCACGCCCTGCGCCTCGCCGTAGAAATCGTGAAGGGCCTGCAGGTGGCCGAGCAGCGTGTCGCGGACGAAGGTCAGCGACGGCGCCGGTCGCAGTTCGCCGGTGGTCAGGTAGTGCGCGATCTCGCCGAAGATCCACGGCCGGCCCTGCGCCGCGCGCCCGACCATCACCGCATCTGCGCCGGTCGCGGCCAGCACCTGCGCCGCCTTCTGGGGCGAATCGATGTCGCCATTGGCGATCACCGGAATGCGCAGCATCGCCTTGATCTGGGCGATGGTCGCGTACTCGGCCTGGCCGCTGTAATGCTGGTCGCGGGTACGCCCGTGCACTGCCAGCGCGGCGATGCCGCAGTCCTCGGCGATGCGCGCGATGATCGGGCCGTTGCGGTGGTCGCAGTCCCAGCCGGTGCGGATCTTCAGCGTCACCGGCACCGGCGAGGCCTTCACCACTGCACTGAGGATGCGCGCCACCAGCGCCTCGTCGCGCATCAGCGCCGAGCCGGCCCAGGCGTTGCACACCTTCTTCGCCGGGCAACCCATGTTGATGTCAATTAGTTGCGCGCCGTGGTCGGCGTTGTAGCGCGCGGCCTCGGCCAGTTGCTGCGGTTCGGTACCTGCGATCTGCACGCTGACCGGGTCCGGCTCGCCGGCGTGGTCCATGCGCTGCAGCGACTTGCGGGTCTGCCAGAAGCGCGGATCGGAGATGGTCATTTCCGACACGGCCAGGCCCGCGCCCAGCCGCTTGCACAGCAGCCGGAACGGCTTGTCGGTGACCCCGGCCATCGGTGCCAGGATCACCTTCGGTTCGATCGTGTAGGGGCCGATACGCATGCGCGTAGTGTAGCGGGGCACATGCGCTGGCGGGCCGGGCGGCCCGCGCGGCCCGCGCGGCCGTCAGCGCATCAGTTGGTACAGCTCGAAGCCGTTGTCCTTGCCGTCCAGGATCAGTAGCAGTTCGTCCGGGCCCAGCGCGACCAGGCGGCCGACGCTGTTGCCGTGCGTGCCGTCGGAGGCATGGCCGGGCGCGTAGGCCGCTTCCGGCTCGTCGTTGACCGTGCTTGCGCCGAGGAAGGCCAGCTCATGGCTGCCGGCGGACAGCGGAGACAGCGTGCCGCTGCGGCGCTGCGAGCCGCTGGTCTTGCTCAGGTGGTAGCCGCAGGGATCGCGGCGGATCTCGGCCTTGAAGTAGGGATAGGCGTAGGCGAAGTGCGGGTCGACCTGGATCGAGCGCACCTTCCAGCGGCCTTCCAATGTGCCCGGCTGCTGTGGCGTCTGCGCACGCTGCAGCAGGGTCCGCGCCAGCGCCGCGCCCTTTTCCTGCTCGGCATCGTCGTAATGCGCCGCGATCACCTGCTGCAGGCGTTCGGCGGAGACGGTCACCGCGGCGCGGTCGGCGTCGGCGGCCAGGCTGTTCCAGTCGCAGTGCGGTGCCGCGGCGGCGGACAGCGGGAGCAACAGTGCGCACAGCGCGGCGAACGGGATGACGGAACGGCGGGGCATCGGCAACTCCTTGTCGGATGCGTGGCCGGCGCAGCGCCGGCGCTGGTTTGTGATGGCAGGTAACGGCGACGGCCGGCACCGTCGCGCCGATCGCTCAGCCGGCCTCGGGCGTCAGCCGCGGCATCGATGCCGCCGCGCCTTCGGCCTCGGTGGAGCGCGCCGCGTAGTGGTTGGCGAAGCGCACGTGGGTGGCGAACGCGGCGTTCGGCGACTGCGCCAGCGATGCCACCAGGGCACCGTTGAAGGCGTCGCCGGCACCGGTGGTGTCCACGGTATGCGCGGTTTCGGCGCCGATCCGGTAGTAGGGCTGGGTGTCGCCGAGCAGGTGCTCCTCGGGGTGCGAGATGAACGCACCGACCGCGCCCAGCGTCACCACTACGGTGCCGCCCGGCAGCAGCTTGCGGCACAGCGCGTGCAGGCTGCCGCCATCGGTGGCGGCGACGTCGTCGGCGTCCACGCGCACGCCGACATGGCGGGCGAGCAGGGCGGCGAACTCGGTTTCGTTGGGGGTCAGCACGTCGGCCAGCTTGAGCAGGCCGATGCTGGTCTGCGCGTTGGCCGGGGCGGCGTTGAGCACCGTGGTCAGGCCGGCCTCGCGGGCCAGCGCCAGGGTGCCCTCGATGGTCTCGATCGGCGATTCCAGCTGCGCCAGCAGCACCCGCGCCGAGCCCAGCAGCGGACGCTGCGCCTGCACGAAGTCCAGGCTCAGCGCGGCGTTGGCGCCGGCGCCGATGACGATGGTGTTGCGGCCGTGGCCGTCGACGTAGATGCCGCCGGTGCCGGTCGGCTCGCTGCTGGCCTCGGCGACCAGGGCAATGCCGTCCTGCGCGGCCAGGCCGCGCGCCATCGCGCCGCCGGCGTCGTCGCCGAGCGCGCAGACGAAGCTGGTACGCGCGCCGGCGCGTGCCGCCGCCACCGCCTGGTTGAAGCCCTTGCCGCCGGGGCCGGTGCTGTAGCGGCCGGCGATGGTCGCCCCCGGTGCGGGCAGATTCTCGCAACGCCACACATGGTCGACATTGAACGAACCGACGACGATGACCGAACTCATAGGCATGTACTGCTTCTCGACTGGAACTGGAAAAAAGAAAGACGGGTGCGGCGGATGCCGCGGCCGGATCAGGCGAAGTGCGACAGCACCCCGGCGATGGTCGCGGTCATGAAGGTCGCGATCGAGCCGCCCAGCACCGCACGCAGGCCGAAGCGGGCCAGGTCGTGGCGGCGCTCGGGGGCCAGGCCGCCGATGCCGCCGATCTGGATCGCGATCGAGCTGAAGTTGGCGAAGCCGCACAGCGCGTAGGTGGCGACCAGCCGGCCTTCCGCGCTCAGGCTCACGCCCGGCACCTGGCCCTGGACGATACGCGACAGCTCGGTATACGCGACGAACTCATTGATGACCACCTTCTGGCCGATCAGCGAACCGACCGTGGTTGCATCCGGCCACGGCGTGCCGATCACCCAGGCCACCGGCGCGAGCACGTAGCCGAAGATGGTGGACAGGTTGGTCGGGCGGCCGATCACGCTGGCCAGGCCGGTGACGTCGCCGATCCAGGTCAGCGGCGCATTGACCAGCGCGATCAGGGCGATGAACGCCAGCAGCATCGCGCCGATGTTCAGCGCCAGGCGCAGGCCGTCGCCGGCGCCGGCGGCGGCGGCATCGATCACGTTGCTGGTGGTCTTCTCCACTTCCATCTTGACCGTGCCGCGGGTCAGCGGCGTGCCGGTCTCCGGGATCAGCAGCTTGGCCACCACCAGCGTCGCCGGCGCGGCCATGATGCTGGCCGCCAGCAGATGCTTGGCGTAGAACGCCTGCTGCGCCGGGTCGCCGCCGCCGAGCATGCCCACGTAGGCCGCCAGCACGCCGCCGGCGATGTGCGCCATGCCGCCGATCATCATCGTCAGCAGCTCGGACTCGGTCATGCGCGGGATGTACGGACGCACCGTCAGCGGCGCCTCCGTCTGGCCGATGAACACGCTGGCGCAGACGCTGGTGGTCTCGGCGCCGGACACGCGCATCACCTTGGTGATCGCCCAGGCCATCACCCGCACCACCGCCTGCATCACCCCCAGGTGGTACAGCACGCCCATCAGCGCGGAGAAGAAGATGATGGTCGGCAGCACCTGGAAGGCGAAGATGAAGCCGTAGGTCTTGGTGTCGAGCAGGCTGCCGAAGATGAAGCTGGAGCCTTCGTTGACGAAGCTCAGCACCTTGACGAACACCTGGCCGAGCCAGTCGAACACTTCGCGGCCGCCGGGGACCAGCAGCACCAGCGAGGCGAACCCGATCTGCAGGACCAGGCCGGTCGCGACCAGCTTCCAGTCCACCGCGCGGCGGTTGTTGGAGAACAGCCAGGTGATCCCGATCAACACCGCCAAACCGAACAGGCCGAAGCCGATCCTTCCCAATCCCTCGACCATCTGCGTCCCCGGTCCCCGACCAAAGACGGGAAGCCTAGTGCAGGGGGTGACGGCCGGCAAGGCGAGGCGTGTTCAGTCGGGGGGATTCGGGATTGGGGATTGGGGATTCGCAAGAGCGGGGCGCCTGGCTGCCGCCGGCGTGGCGGCGCCGACGGGGCCTTGCGGCAGCGCCGCTACACTGTGCGGCCGCCCCCGGCCGTGCCGCGGGTTCGCTCAGCAGGAGGAGTTGCCATGCAATACCGTCGCCTCGGTGCCACCGGGCTGCAACTGTCGGCGCTGTCGTTCGGCGCCTGGATCAACTTCGGCGGGCAGACCGGCCGCGACGAAGCGCGCAACCTGATCGCCGCCGCCTGGGACCACGGCATCAACTTCTTCGACAACGCCGAGGTCTATGCGCACGGCCGCGCCGAGCAGGTGATGGGCGACGTGATCGCCGACCTGCGGCTGCCGCGCGACGGCTTCTGCGTGTCCAGCAAGGTCTACTTCGGCGCCGTGGAATCGCCGCGCCCGACCCAGCGCGGGCTGTCGCGCAAGCACGTCACCGACGCCTGCCATGCCGCGCTCAAGCGCCTGCGGGTGGAGTATCTGGATCTGTACTACTGCCACCGCCCCGATCCGGACACGCCGGTGGAGGAAACCGTGCGCGCGATGGATGCGCTGATCCGCCAGGGCAAGGTACTGTACTGGGGCACCTCCGAATGGCCGGCCGAGCGCATCCGCGAGGCGGCGCAGGTGGCGCGTGCGCTGGGCCTGCACGGGCCGTCGATGGAGCAGCCGCAGTACAACCTGCTGCATCGCGAGCGCGTCGAGCAGGAATACGCGCCGCTGTACGCCGAACTCGGCCTGGGCACCACCATCTGGTCGCCGCTGGCCTCGGGCCTGCTGACCGGCAAGTACAACGACGGCATCGATCCGGCCTCGCGACTGGGCCAGGAGCGCAATGCCTGGCTGCAGCAGGAGGTGATCGGGCCGCCGGCGCAACGCCGGGTCGAGCGCGCGCGCGCCTTCACCGCGCTGGCCGCGGACGAGGGCGTGGCGCCGGCGTCGCTGGCGATCGCCTGGTGCCTGCGCAACCCGCACGTGTCCACGGTGATCCTCGGCGCCAGCCGGGTGTCGCAGCTGCTGGAGAACCTGGCGGCGCTGGAGCTGGCCGCGCGCGACGACGCGGCGTGGTGGGAACGGGTCGACGCTGCGGTGCGTTGACGACGGCATGCGCTTGCGCCGCCGCAGTGCAGCGGTGGCGCGGCGGCGAAGACGTCGATGTGTGGCGATCTTTGGAATCTTTCGTGGCCGGGATTTCGATCGGGATTGCGAATCGAATCGGGCGAGAATGGGTCTTGATTAAGTATTGAGAATCATTATCATCTCGATGCACCCCGTGGATGGAGTTCGATCATGACCGCTCAACCCGTGCTGTTGCGTCACCCCGAGACCCTGAGCCTGCGCGAGCGCACCGTGCCGCGCGCCGTGCCGGCCGAAGAAACCATCAGCAGCCAGGCGCTGCTCAAGGGCCGCCGCGAAGTGCTGATCCAGCACGGCGACCGCGTCTATCGTCTGCGCCACACCAGCAACGACAAGCTGATCCTGACCAAGTAATGCCCTCCGGCCGCCGCGCGCGGCCGGCCTCCCCGCTCGATCTGCCGCCACCTGGCCGACGCCCTTGCGCGTCGGCCGCGGCCGCCTCGCAGTCGCGATCCTTCTCTCCCCCTCGGCCAGGCGCGGACCCCGCGCCGTGCCGGTCGAGGGTCTTCCGCGACCACCGATGCTCCCCATGTTCCGTACCGCCCCGCTCACCGGCGCGCTGTGGCTGGCCCTGGCCGCCGGCGCGCATGCCGCATCCGCCTCTGCCTCCGACGCTGACGACGCCGCCAGTGCGGCGGCCGCCATCCGCGATTTCGATCGCCTGCAGGTCACCGCCACGCGCACCCAGCGCGCCATCGTCGACGTGCCCGGCAGCGTCGACGTGATCGACCGCGAACAGATGGACCGCGCACTGGTCCACGACCTGAAGGATCTGCTGCGCTATACGCCCGGCGTGTCCGCCACCGGCAACAGCGGCCGCTTCAGCGGCATCTCCGGCATCCGCATCCGTGGCCTGGACGGCAACCGCGTGCTGATCCAGACCGACGGCATCCCGGTCTCGGACACCTTCAGCTTCGGCAGCTACCTCAACGCCAACCGCAACTTCGTCGACATGGACACGCTCAAGCGCGTGGAGATCGTGCGCGGTCCGGCCAGCGCGCTGTACGGTTCGGATGCGCTGGGCGGGGTGGTCGCCTACGTCACCAAGGATCCGGCCGATTATCTGGCGCCGGGCAAGGACAGCTACGTCGGCCTGAAGTTCGGCTACGAGAGCGAGTGGAAGGGGCTGTTCGCTGGCGCGCTGGTCGCCTTCGGCGGCGACCGCTGGAGCGGCATGGCCGCGGTCAGCCATCGCCAGGGCCAGGAAAGCGAAACCCAGGGCGACAACCGCAGCATCGGCGCCGCCCGCACCGCGCCCAATCCGCTCAGCAGCGACGGCCGCAGCCTGCTCAGCAAGCTGGTCTACGCGCCCAGCGCCAATCAGCGCTTCAAGCTGACCGTGGAAGGCAACGAGGACTACTCGCGCATCAATGCGCTGAGCAACGTCACCGCCAGCATCCTGTCGCAGCGCGGCCGCGACCATCAGACCCGCGCCCGCGTGTCGCTGGCACACGAGGTGGACCAGCTCGACACGCGGCTCGCCGACGACCTGCAGTGGCAGCTGTACCGCCAGGACAGCCAGAGCCTGCAACGCACCGACGAACGCCGAAGCAACGGCACGCTGCGGCACATGGAGCACGACTTCGACCAGCGCCTGTACGGGCTGCAGGCGAATCTGCACAAGCGGGTCGATCAGGGGCGCATCGTCCACGACATCAGCTACGGCATCGACCTGTCGCACACCGATACCCACGAAAAGCGCGACGGCCACACGCTGAACCTGCGCACCGGCACGATCAGCAAGACCGTGGGCATGGAAACCTTCCCGGTCCGCGACTTCCCGATCACCGAGACGCTCAAGGCCGGCGCCTACCTGCAGGACGAGATCGCGCTGGCCGACGGCCGCTTCAGCCTGACGCCGGCGCTGCGTGCCGACTACTATCGGCTGTCGCCGCAGGTCGATGCGATCTTCGCCACCGACAACCCCGGCGTGGCGGCGAAGAAGATCAGCGACCGCAACGTCTCGCCCAAGCTCGGCGCGATCTGGCGCCTGGACGATGCCTGGTCGCTGTACGCCAACTACGCGCACGGCTTCCGCGCGCCGCCCTACAACGACGTCAATATCGGCTTCACCAATCTGCTCATCGGCTACACCGCGATCGCCAATCCCGACCTGAAGCCGGAGACCAGTCGCGGCGCGGAGTTGGGCGTGCGCTACGCCGGTCCGGCGGTCTACGCCGGCTTGAGCGCGTACCGCAACGCCTATCGCGACTTCATCGAGTCCTACCGCTTCGTCGGCTTCAACGCCGACGGCCTGATGCTGTATCAATCGCGCAACGTCGACCGGGTGACCATCCGCGGCGTGGAAGCCAAGGCCGGCATCGACGTCGGCGCACTCGATGCGCGCTGGAGCGGCTGGTCGCTGCAGGCCAGCGCGGCCTATGCGCGCGGCGACAACCGCACCGACGGCACCCCGCTCAATTCCGTGGATCCGCTGCGTGGCGTGCTCGGCCTGGGCTACGACCACAGTACCTGGGGTACGCAACTGGTCGCCACCGCGGTGGCGAAGAAGCGCCGGCCGGAACTGCCGACCTACTACACGCCGGCCGGCTACGCGACGCTGGACCTGCTCGCGCATTGGCACTTCACCGAAGGTGCGCGGCTCGACGTGGGCGTGTTCAACCTGGCCGACCGCCGCTACATCGACTGGAACATGCTGCCCGGCGCGACCCTGGCCAGCAGCGCCGTGCTCGACCGTTATACCGGTGCCGGGCGCAACGTCTCGGTCAGCCTGGCGCTGGACTGGTAGCGGCGGATGCGCACGGCCGCGCCAGCGCGTACCGGCCCGGAGCGGATCGCCGCGCCGCTGCCGCGCCCGGCGCAGCTGGCCGCACTGGGCACGGTGTTGTGCCTGTACCGCGCCCACACCGGCGCCGAACTGATCGGCTGGCGCCACGCCTGCAGCGTGGCCGCGCACCTGGATGTGGACAGCGACGGCGTGCTGGAGAGCCTGCGCTTCTACGACCGCCAACACCAATGCTGCTGGCGCCTGTACCTGCTGCCCGACAGCGATTTCGTCGCCTGGGACATGCTGCTGTCGGCGCTACCCGCGGCGCAGGATGCCGCCGACGGCGGCGTCGCCGAGCGGCTGTGGCGGCGCGTCGCCGGCCGCCTGCGCGGCGAC
>NZ_AQOJ01000069.1:0-20460 GCF_000364685.1 Xanthomonas sp. SHU 166 | reverse complement strand
CGCCAGCGCCCCGCCGCCGGCCGCGCAGGCCGCGCCGGCGCCGCAGCTGGTCGGCAACCTTCCCGACTTCACCCGCCTGGTCGAGCAGGTCGGTCCCGGCGTGGTCAATGTCGAGACCACCATCAGCCGCCGCGCCGCGGCCGCACGCTCCGGCGGCGGCATGCCCGACGACGACCAGATGCCCGAGTTCTTCCGCCGCTTCTTCGGCCCGGACGGCATGCCGGGTATGCCCGGGCAGCCGCGCGGCGGCGCGCCGGATGACGATGGCCCCGCCGGCCGCTCGATGGGCTCGGGCTTCATCATTTCGCCCGACGGCTACGTGCTGACCAACCACCACGTGGTCGACGGCGCCAGCGAGGTCAAGGTCAAGCTCACCGACCGCCGCGAGTTCACCGCCAAGGTGGTCGGCAGCGACCAGCAGTACGACGTGGCGTTGCTGAAGATCGACGGCAAGAACCTGCCGACGGTGCGCATCGGCGACTCCAACCTGCTCAAGCCCGGCCAGTGGGTGGTGGCGATCGGTTCGCCGTTCGGCCTGGACCACTCGGTCACCGCCGGCATCGTCAGCGCCACCGGCCGCAGCAACCCCTACGCCGACCAGCGCTACGTGCCGTTCATCCAGACCGACGTGGCGATCAACCAGGGCAACTCCGGCGGCCCGCTGCTCAACACCCGCGGTGAGGTGGTCGGCATCAACTCGCAGATCTTCTCCGCATCCGGCGGCTACATGGGCATCAGCTTCGCGATCCCGATCGACCTGGCGATGAGCGCGGTCGAGCAGATCAAGAAGACCGGCAAGGTCAGTCGCGGAATGCTGGGCGTGACCATGCAACCGAACATCAGTGACGTCGAGGCTAAGGGGCTGGGGCTGCCGGACACGCGCGGTGCTCTGGTCAATGGTGTCCAGCCGGGCACTGGTGCGGCCAAGGCCGGTATCGAACCCGGCGACTTCATCGTTGCCTTCAATGGTCAGAGGATCAACACGCGCGAGGATTTGCCTCCGTTGGTGGGCATGTTGCCGCCTGGAAGCAAGGCGCGCGTTACGATCGTTCGCGATGGCAAGGAGCGGGACGTCATGGTGACCTTGAGCGAGCTGATTGCCGACGATGGAATGTTGGGTCAGCAACTGCCTGGTCGCGCCGGGGCGGCGCCTGCGCCACAGGCGGCTGAGGGCACCGCGCTGGGCATCAGCGTCCAGGAGATCCCTGCGCAAATGCGCCAGAAGCTTGGATTGGAGCCCGACCAAGGCGTGCAAGTGGCGCAGGTCAGCAGTGCGCTTGCGAGAAAGTCGCAATTGCGACCTGGCATGATCGTGCTGCAGGTCGGGCGGGTTCCGGTTTCCAGTCCGGCTCAATTCCACAAGCTCACGTCCGACGCTAAGAAGGGCGACGTGGTGATGTTGTTGGTGCGTGCGCCAGGTAGTCCGGCGAGTCAGTTCGTGGCCATCAGCGTGGAATGATCTCGCTGTCGTAATGCATTGCCTCTTTGGATGAAGAAAAACGCAGGGCTGGCACTCCAGCCCTGCGTTGGTTCTGGTGAGGCACGGTTCGTGATTGCGGCATCGACGCTATTGATCGCTGCGTGAGTCGATGCTTCTAGTCGAGTGTGCGCCTCGCCAAGGTCATGTCGCAGGTGTTTCTCATCAAGCGCATGTGCAGTCCACACGGCAGTACTTAACCCCATTCTCGACCCAGCAACAATAGTGGTCGCACCAATCCATCAATTTGTTGGGGGACGCAATGTACTTCTGAGATTTTCCGCTGTCGTTCTTTACCGGGCAAATTTTGAAGCTTTGCTTGGGCATGCCGCTGTTGCTGAAAGCCGAAGTCGGCCGGTGAGCGTCGTCGCCATTGTCCGATGGCGCTGCTGCCGCTGTGGCCAATACGCACCAAAGCGCTGCGATGCAAGCGATCGTGACGTTCTTGAAGAAAGTTGACCTTTTCATTTCATGTTCCTTTCGAAGAGGAAAGTGTCGACTGCCCAGTGCGATACCGGGCTGCGGTTTGCTACTTGAATTTTTCTGAAAAGTCAAGGTGTTAGCCTGTTTCGGCTATCCTGCCCGCCAATGCAGATGAGCGGTACTTGCGCGATGTGGTACATGGCGACATAGTTGATGTCTTTGCCGCTGGTTTTGTTGGCCGCCCACCTCATGTCCTCTGATTCGATGCGGAACATCCGCAACTTCTCCATCATCGCCCACGTCGACCACGGCAAATCGACCCTGGCCGATCGCATCATCCAGCTCTGCGGCGGCCTGCAGGCGCGCGAGATGGAAGCGCAGGTGCTCGACTCCAACCCGATCGAGCGCGAACGCGGCATCACCATCAAGGCCCAGTCCGTGTCGCTGCCGTACACCGCGCAGGACGGGCAGGTCTACCACCTGAACTTCATCGACACCCCCGGCCACGTCGACTTCTCCTACGAGGTCAGCCGCTCGCTGGCCGCCTGCGAGGGCGCGCTGCTGGTGGTGGACGCGGCGCAGGGCGTGGAAGCGCAGTCGGTGGCCAACTGCTACACCGCGGTGGAGCAGGGCCTGGAAGTGGTGCCGGTGCTGAACAAGATCGACCTGCCCACCGCCGACATCGACCGCGCCAAGGCCGAGATCGAGGCGGTGATCGGCATCGACGCCACCGACGCGGTCGCGGTCAGCGCCAAGACCGGGCTGAACGTGCGCGACGTGCTGGAGGCGATCGTGCACCGCATCCCGCCGCCGGTGCCGCGCGACACCGACAAGCTGCAGGCGCTGATCATCGATTCCTGGTTCGACAACTACCTGGGCGTGGTCTCGCTGGTGCGGGTGATGCAGGGCGAGATCAAGGCTGGCGACAAGCTGCTGGTGATGTCTACCGGCCGCACCCACCAGGTCGACAACGTCGGCGTGTTCACGCCCAAGCGCAAGGTGCTGCCGGCGCTGCGCGCGGGCGAGGTGGGTTGGGTCACCGCCAGCATCAAGGACGTGCACGGCGCGCCGGTCGGCGACACCCTGACCCTGGCCGGCGATCCGGCGAGCAAGCCGCTGCCGGGCTTCCAGGAAATGCAGCCGCGCGTGTTCGCCGGCCTGTTCCCGGTCGATGCCGAGGACTACACCAACCTGCGCGAGGCGCTGGACAAGCTGCGCCTGAACGACGCGGCGCTGCGTTTCGAGCCGGAAAGCTCCGAGGCGATGGGCTTCGGCTTCCGCTGCGGCTTCCTCGGCATGCTGCACATGGAGATCGTGCAGGAGCGCCTGGAGCGCGAGTACAACCTGGACCTGATCAGCACCGCGCCGACCGTGGTCTACGAGGTGCTGAAGACCGACGGCAGCATCATCAGCATGGACAACCCGGCCAAGCTGCCGCCGGTGAACATGGTCGAGGAGATTCGCGAGCCGATCATCCGCGCCAACATCCTCACCCCCGAGGAATACATCGGCAACATCATCAAGCTGTGCGAGGAAAAGCGCGGCAGCCAGATCGGCATCAACTACCTGGGCAGCCAGGTGCAGATCAGCTACGAACTGCCGATGGCCGAGGTGGTGCTGGACTTCTTCGACAAGCTCAAGTCGGTCAGCCGCGGCTACGCCTCGCTGGATTACCACTTCGTGCGCTTCGACGCCGGCCCGTTCGTGCGCGTGGACGTGCTGATCAACGGCGACAAGGTCGATGCGCTGTCGCTGATCGCGCACCGCAGCCACGCCGACCGCCGCGGCCGCGAACTGTGCGAGAAGATGAAGGACCTGATCCCGCGGCAGATGTTCGACGTGGCGATCCAGGCCGCGATCGGCTCGCAGATCATCGCCCGCACCACGGTCAAGGCGATGCGCAAGAACGTGCTGGCCAAGTGCTATGGTGGCGACGTCTCGCGCAAGAAGAAGCTGTTGGAAAAGCAGAAGGAAGGCAAGAAGCGCATGAAGCAGGTCGGCCGCGTGGAAATCCCGCAGGAAGCCTTCCTGGCTGTGCTGCAGATGGACAAGTAGCTGGGAGTCGTGAATAGGGAATGGGGAATGGAAAGAGCGCCTGCTCTTGCCTTCCCGATTCCCCGTTCTCCATTCCCGATTCCCATTCCGAAGGAATAAGAATGAAATGGTTTGAAATCGCGCTGGTGGTCCTGACCTTCGCCACCGGCATCATCACCCTGCTGGACAAGCTGTTCTTCGCCAAGCGCCGCGCCGCGCGGGCCGGGTTGCTCGACAGCGAGCCGGTGATCGTCGACTACTCGCGGGCGTTCTTCCCGGTCCTGGCGGTGGTGCTGATCCTGCGCAGCTTCATCGCCGAGCCGTACAAGATTCCGTCCAGCTCGATGATGCCGAACCTGCTGGTCGGCGATTTCATCCTGGTCAACAAGTTCTCCTATGGCTTCCGCCTGCCGATCACCAACCAGAAGATCATTCCGGTCGGCGAGCCCAAGCGCGGCGACGTGGTGGTGTTCAAGCCGCCGCACAAGCCGGACGAGAACTGGATCAAGCGCGTGATCGGCCTGCCGGGCGATCGCATCGGCTTCCACGGCGACACCCTGTACATCAACGGCACGCCGATGAAGTACAAGGTCATGGGCGAGTACGTCGGCAAGGGCAAGGGCGCGGAAATGACCGGTGCCACGCTGCTCACCGAGTATCTGCCGGGCCGCACCCACACCGAGCTGGAATGGATCGACCGCAACAATCCCGCCGGCCAGGGCGACTGGGTGGTGCCGCCGGGCAAGTACTTCGTGATGGGCGATAATCGCGACAACAGCGAGGACAGCCGGTTCTGGACCCAGACCCATTTCCTGCCCGAGGAGAACCTGCGCGGCAAGGCGTTCCTGATCTGGCTCAATTGCGAAGGCTGGTTTTGCAGCGGCAGTTTCGATCCGTCGCGGATCGGGACGACCATTCAGTGACTTGCGTGAGGGGAAGCGCGATGAAGCACAAGCAAAGTGGCATGACCTTGACCTCGTTCGTGATCGTGCTGGCGGTGGTCGGATTCTTCGTCTACATCGGCATGAAGCTGTTCCCGATGTACATGGAGTTCTATGCGGTGCGCTCGGCGATGAAGGGCCTGGCGACCGAAGCCGGCAGCGCCGAGATGGACCCGTCGCAGGCCAAGGCCTCGTTGTTCCGGCGCCTGGACATCAACAACTCGGACAACGTGAAGCCGGGCGACGTCACCTTCGAGCGCACCGACACCGGCGTGAAGATGCACGTGGCCTACGAAGTGCGCCGCCCGCTGATCGCCAATCTGGACGTGGTCGGCAAGTTCGACGCCACCCAGGACCTGACGACGCGTGGTGGCCAGTAAGACCATCCTGCGCGGTGACCGCATCGGTCACCGCTTTGCCGAGCCGCAGTTGCTGGCACAGGCGCTGACCCATCGCAGTGCCGGCGCACCGCACAACGAACGCCTGGAATTCCTCGGCGATGGCATCGTCAACCTGCTGATCGCCGAGGCGCTGTACCAGCGCTGGCCCAAGGCCGACGAAGGCGCGCTGACCCGCGCCCGCGCCGAACTGGTGCGCGAGGCTTCGCTGGCCGCGATCGGCCGGCAACTGGAACTGGGCGAACGCCTGACCCTGGGGCCGGGCGAGATGAAGTCCGGCGGCCATCGCCGCGACTCGATCCTGGCCGATGCGGTGGAGGCCGTGGTCGCGGCGATCTACCTGGACGCCGGCTTCGAGACCTGCCGCGCCACCATCCTGCCCTGGTTCGAGGCCGCGCTGGCGGCGCTGCCGGTGGGCAAGGTGGAGAAGGACGCCAAGACCCGCCTGCAGGAATGGCTGCAGGCCCGGCAGCGGACCTTGCCGGCCTACGAACTGATCAGCGAGACCGGCGACGACCACGCCAAGCTATTCCGGGTACGCTGCGTACTCGCCGAGCCCGCCCTGGTGACCGAGGGCGAGGGCACTTCGCGGCGCCTGGCCGAGCAGCAGGCCGCCGCCGCCGCCATCGAGCAACTGGATTCGAGCAAGTGAACGAACAAGCCACTCCCCCTTACCGCAGCGGCAGCGTGGCCGTGATCGGCCGCCCCAACGTGGGCAAGTCCACCCTGACCAACGCCCTGGTGGGCGCCAAGGTCAGCATCGTCTCCAATCGGCCGCAGACCACCCGGCACCGGCTGCTGGGCATCGCCAGCTTCCCGGCCGGCCAGTTGCTGCTGGTCGATACCCCCGGCCTGCACCGCGAGCAGAAGCGCGCCATGAACCGGGTGATGAACCGCGCCGCGCGCGGCTCGCTGGAGGGCGTGGACGCGGGCCTGCTGGTGATCGAGGCCGGGCGTTGGGACGAGGAGGACACGCTGGCGTTCAACGTGCTCAGCGACGCCGGCATCCCGGTGGTGCTGGTGGTCAACAAGGTCGACCGGCTCAAGGACAAGACCGCGCTGCTGCCGTTCCTGCAGCAGGTCAGCGAAGGCCGCAGCTTCGCCGCGGTGCATCCGATCTCCGCACTCAAGCGCAAGGGCCTGGAGGCGCTGGTGCGCGACCTGCTGGCGCTGGTGCCGGAAGCGCCGCCGATGTTCGGCGAGGACGAGATCACCGACCGCAGCCAACGCTTCCTGGCCGGCGAACTGGTGCGCGAGCAGTTGATGCGCCAGCTCGGCGAGGAACTGCCGTACGCGACCACCGTGGAGATCGAGCGCTTCGCCGAGGACGGCGCGCTGCTGCGCATCGGCGCGGTGATCTGGGTCGAGCGCGAAGGCCAGAAGGCGATCGTGATCGGCAAGGGCGGTACCCGCCTGAAAGACATCGGCGCCAAGGCCCGCCAGCAGATGGAACGCCTGTTCGGCGCCAAGGTGTTCCTGGAGACCTGGGTCCGCGTGCGCGAGGGCTGGTCCGACGACGAGGCGGCGCTGAAGGCGTTCGGGTACGGGGAATAAGCCGGGAATGGTGAATCGGGAATCGGGAATCGGGAATCGGATTTCCGCGCCTCCCGGACAATCATGGCGTGCGTAGGGGCGGCGTCAGCCACGTGCGCTCCCCCGGTAACGCCCGTCGCGGCTGACGCCGCTTCTACACGACGCTGGCTCCTTCCGTTCGTTGGACGATGATGCGGCCAGGGGCGGCATGCTGTTCCATTCCCTATTCTCCACTCCCCATTCCCAGCCTCTGCAGCCTTGATCGAGCACGAACCCGGTTTCGTCCTGCACGCCCGGCCCTGGCGCGAGACCAGCCTGCTGGTGGAGGTGCTGAGCGTGCATCACGGCCGGCTCGGCGTGCTGGCGCGCGG
The DNA here is from genome assembly GCF_000364685.1 of Xanthomonas sp. SHU 166. Lineage (NCBI taxonomy): Bacteria > Pseudomonadati > Pseudomonadota > Gammaproteobacteria > Lysobacterales > Lysobacteraceae > Xanthomonas > Xanthomonas sp. SHU 166. The sequence continues at coordinate 13,283 of NZ_AQOJ01000069.1, read as the reverse complement.
CGTGCACGGGCCGAAGAAGCAGGCCTTGCGCGCGGCACTGCAGCCGCTGCAGTCGATCCGCTTCAGCGCGCAGCGCCGCGGCGAACTGGCGCAACTGCGCGAGGCCGAGGCGATGGATGCGGCGCCGCGGCTGAGCGGCGAGGCGATGCTGGCTGGCTTCTACATCAACGAACTGACCCTGCGTCTGGCGCCGCGCGACGATCCGGCGCCGGACCTGTATCTGGCGTACGCGCGGGTGCGCGCGCGGCTGGCCGCCGAAGCGCCGCTGGCCTGGTCGCTGCGCTGCTTCGAGCGCGACCTGCTGGAGGCGCTGGGCGTGGGATTCGACCTGCGCCACGACGGCGACGGCGACCCGATCGACCCGGCCGCGCGCTACGTGCTCGACGCCGAGCACGGGCCACGCCGGCTGCTGAGCGACCGCGGCCACGATCAGCGCAGCGGCATGGCGACCGGGCGCGCCCTGCTGGCGCTGGCCGACGATACCGAACCGGCTGCCGACGATCTGCCCGGCCTGCGCCGCGGCATGCGTGTGGTGCTGCTGCACCACCTCGGCGGGCGCGGCCTGAAATCCTGGGAAATGGTCGAGGACCTGGCGCGGCAGCGCAGCGCCAGCGCCGCGGGCATCGCGCCGGCGGTCGCCGATCCCGAACCGCCGCAGGACGATCCGCCGGGATCGGATGCACCCGGCGTCGCCGCAATGCCGGCGTCGGCAGCGCCCGCGGCGACATCGGAGCCGGACGCCGAGCCGGATGCGCAGCGCGATCCGATGTCGACATCCACACCGGAAGCGTCGCCGCGGTCGCCGCCTTCCGCGGCGTCGTGAGTGCGGCGGATCGACGGCGCGAGCGCTGCCGCCACGCGGACACCCGAGTGAGCTGCGTTCGTCACACGCCCAACCGGATGCGGCTTGCTTCGTAGAAGCGGTTCTTGTCCGTTCTTGCCGGCTCAGCGGCGACGGGCTTTGCCGGTAACGCCTTCGCGGCTCAAGCCGCGCCTGCGGTCGCTTCCGTCACGACCACAGACCTCCACGCCGCCGCGCAGCGCCGCTGCCCGTCGCCGCCGTCGCCACGCGGGGCCACGGCAGCGGCAGGCGCACTCAGCGCCAATCGATCCGCAGGCTCAGCGCCGCATTGCGTGCCTCGCCCAGCGTGTGCTGGTTCCAGTAGGTGCGATCGAACAGGTTGTTGATGTTGCCTGTCAGCAACGCGTCGTAGCCGCCCAGCGTGGTGGCGTACTGGAAGCCGGCCGCGGCGACGGTATGCCCGGGGATGAGCACGCGATTCTGATCCTCGTAGTAGGCATCGCCGGAGTAGCGCACGTTGCCGTGCAGGCTCAGGCCGCGCACGCCCGGCACGCGCCAGGTGGCATTGGCCAGCAGCTGCCGGCGCGCGGCGCCGGCCGGGCGGTTGCCGCGCAGGGCCGCGTTGTCCGGCGACAGATCCTCCAGCCGCGGGTCCATCCACAGTCCGCCGACGCCCACTTCCAGATCCTCGGTCACGCCGACGCTGCCGATCACTTCCAGCCCGCGATACAGGGTCAGGCCGTCCTGGGTCAGGTAGCGCAGGCCGTCGCGGTAGGCGTCGATCTGCGCGCCGCGCTCGATGCGGAACGCGGCGGTGGTCAGCGCGAAGCGCCCGCTCTGCAGCTTGGCGCCCAGTTCATACTGCTTGCTCACCGTCGGCGCCAGCACGCTGCCGGCGTTGGCATAGGCGGGCAGCGCATCGGTGCCGACGCGGCTGCCGGGCTCCAGCGCCTCCACGTAGCTGGCGTAGAGCGACACGTCGTCGATGGGCTTGTAGATCAGCGCCACGGTCGGGGTCGTCACCGAAGTGCGGTAGCCGCTGTCCACCGACGCGTCGCCATCCAGATCGCGTTGCTGGTAATCCACGTGGCGCGCGCCGAGGATGGCGCGCCAGTGGTCGCCGAACTGCAGGGTGTCGCTGACGAACACCGCCTTCTGGCGCAGGTCCGCGCTGACCGGCGCCAGGCTGTAGTCCGGTCGGCGGGTGGGGCGGAAGGACTGCGGGCGATACAGGTTGCCGTCGAAGTCGTTGCTCCAGTAGAACGCCTTGCTCCACTGGTCCCAACTGCGCTGCACCGAGGCACCGAACACCAACGCGTGCGTCACCGGGCCGGTATCGACGCGGCCGTTGACCAGCAGCTGCACCACGCTGTTGCGCAGCACCGCACCGAAGTCGTAGGCGAAACCGGCGTAGTCGCCCGCTTCGTTCAGCAGATTGGCGAACATCTTGTGCGACGTGTGCCGGCGGCGGCTGCCGCCCAGGCTCAGCGCCGCACTCCAGCGCTCGTCGATGCGCCAGTTCAGGCCGGTGGTCGCGTGCAGCAGGGCGGTCTCGTAGTAGGCCCCATCGACGCGGATCTTGTCGTAGTCGCTGGTGGGGCGGGGCAGGCGGGTGCCCTGGTAGGCGTCCCAATAGAAGTACAGCGGCTCGTGCTCGAGCGTGTTGCGCTCGTGCACCAGTTCGGCATGCCAGGTCAGGCCCTCGACGATCGGTTGCTCGACCGCAAGAGCGATCGTCTTGCGGTCGATGCCCGCGCCGTTGTACGCGTCGCCGCGTTCGATGCCGGCGTTGAGCCGGTAGCCGAAGGAGTCGGCGCCGTCGGCACGGCCGCCCGCATCCACCTGCGCCGAGAACACGCTGTCGTTGCGGTAGCCAACCGTGGTGGCCAGCAGTGGCGTGTCGGTAGGGCGCTTGGTCTGGTAGCTGACGATGCCGCCCGGTGCGCCGAAGCCGTACATGAAGCCGCCCAGGCCCTTCAGCGCCTGCACCGATTGCACCGCTTCCAGCGGGAACTCGCCGCCCCATTCCATCAGCATGGGCACGCCGTCCACGTAGAAATTGCGCACGCCGATGCCGCGGATCTGCGTACCCCACCAGTTGGTGGTGGCCGGCGGCTCGGCCGCGAACACCGATGGATCGTTGATGAAGATCTGCCCCAGCGTGGTGGCCTGGCGCCGCGCGATCTCGGGTTCTTCGATCAGGCTCACCGAGAACGGCGTATCCAGCAGGCGCGACGTGCCCAGCGCGCCGACCGCCGCATCCTGCTGCAGGTCCAGGCTGAGCCGCTGGCCTTTGACCATGACCGTGTCCAGTTGCGTGGCCTCGGCCGATGACCCGGCATCGCGGGTGCCGTCACTGGCGGTGTCCTGGGCGCTGGCCGAGGTGGACGCGGCGGCCACGAGGGCGGCCAGCAGCGCGCGGGCGAGCACGCCCATGGCCGGCGCTGGCCGGTGGAATGACGTCTGAAACATGAGAAGGCCCCTGTTGCGTGTAGTGAACGGACGGGGCGATGGCTGGTCCGCAGATGTCGTCGGGGCGTTAATTTATTCGAGAACGAATCTTATTTGCAAGTTTCGCTGTGTGGCGAGCGCCATGCGGACGCCGTCGTTGTCGTCATCGTCGCGAGACCGAATCGTGACCGCACGGGGAAGGGCGGCGACCGGCCGGGATCGCCAGGGCAACGCTCGAGAAGCGCGGGTTGCGGCAGATGGCGCCCCACGCCGACGCGTGGGAAGTGACTGGGAGCCATCCCCAATCTCCAATCCCGGCCTTCAGTGCAACAACGCCGCCACCGCCTCGCTGAACTGGTGGCGGGCCTGCGAAGAGGCCGGGTCGCCATGCAACTGGCGCACGGCCCGCGCCAGGCGGGCGGCGCCGACGAAGCCGCAGCTGGCCTGCAGCCGGTGCAGGTGGCTGCGCACGGCCTGGTCGTCGCTGAGTTGCAGGGCCGAGGCCACCGCATCGCGGGTGCCGGGCAGCTCGGCCAGGAACAGTTCGCGCAATGCGATCAGGTGCGCGCGCTCGCCGTTGAGCGCGGCCAGCGCGGTGGTCTCGTCCCAGTCCAGGGTCGGTTCGGCGGTCCCGGCGGTGCCGCCCAGGCGGCCGCGCGCGAGCAGCCGGCGCACCGATTGCAGCAGCCGTTCGGTGCTGAGCGGTTTCAGCAGCACGTCGGCGAACCCGGCGTCGAGCAACTGCGCGCGGACCGTAGCGCTGGTGTCGGCGGTATGCGCCAGCCCCAGGGTGCCGGGGCGTTGCCGCTGCAACTGGTACAGCAAATCGCTGCCGCTGCCGTCGGGCAGGTTGGCGTCGATCAGCCACAGGTCGTGCGCCTGCGTCTGCGCGCGGGCGAGGGCGCTGGCGACGGAGTCGGCCAGGTCCACCTGGGCCGGCAGCGCCTGCAGCGTCGCGTCGAAGAAAGCGCGGCTGATCGGGTCGTCTTCGACGAGCAGCAGTCGCGTTACCGGGTCCTGGTTCGATGCCATGCTGATGCCTCCATGCGGCGTGGTCGCATCCCGCGCGGTGGCGCGCGTGCGTGCGCCACTTTGCCTCGCCGGCGCGGCAATCGCAAGCCGGTCCCGGCCCGGCCCATCTGCGACAATAGCCGCCCTTTTCCGCCCGCAGCCTGTTGCCACGTGGCCCGATCCAGAAACCGTCTCGACCGCACGCCCTTCCAGACCGACATCGCCGACCTCAGCCACGACGGCCGCGGCGTGGCCCGCCGCGAGGGCGACAAGGTCGCCTTCGTCGCTGGCGCGCTGCCCGGCGAGACCGTCCTGGCCGAACCCACCGCGCGCAACCGCCACTTCGACGAGGCGCGCACCGTGCAGGTGCTGCAGGCCTCGCCGCAGCGGGTGACGCCGCGCTGCCCGCATTTCGGCGTCTGCGCCGGCTGCGTGCTGCAGCACCTGGCCGAGGACCAGCAGATCGTCGCCAAACAGCGGGTGCTGACCGAGAACCTGGAGCGCATCGGCCACGTGACCCCGCAGGCGGTGCTGCCGGCGCTGACCGGCGCGCCCTGGGGCTATCGGCGCAAGGGCCGCTTCTCGGTTAGGCGGGTGGAAAAGAAGGACAAGACCCTGGTCGGGTTCCGCGAGCAGGATCCGCGTTTCGTCGCCGACCTGTCGGTCTGCCACACGGTGATCCCGCAGATCGGCTTCAAGGTGACCGCGCTGGCCGAACTGGTCGAAAGCCTGGACGGCAAGCGCGACATCCCGCAGATCGAGTTCATCGCCGGCGACGCCGCGGTGGCGCTGACCTTCCGCCACATGCAGCCGCTGAGCGCGCGCGACCAGGATGCGCTGATCGCCTTCGCCCAGGAGCACGACTTCGCCATCTTCCTGCAGCCCGGTGGCGTGGACAGCGTGCACCCGCTGTATCCGCAAGCCGTGCCGCTGTCGTTCCGGCTGCCGCAGTGGGACGTGGAACTGGCGTTCCGGCCGCTGGACTTCATCCAGGTCAATGCCGCGCTCAACGAGAAGATGATCGCGCACGCGCTGGCGCTGCTCGATGCACAGCCCGACGACCGCGTGCTGGACCTGTTCTGCGGCCTGGGCAACTTCCCCCTGCCGCTGGCGCGCACCGTGCGCGAGGTGGTAGGCGTGGAAGGCGACGCCGGGCTGGTGGCGCGCGCGCGGGACAACGCGCAGCGCAACGGCCTGGACAACGCCCAATTCTTCGCCGCCGACCTGACCCAGGACCAACGCCAGGCGCCGTGGATGCGCCAGGGCTTCGACAAGTTGCTGCTGGACCCGCCGCGTTCCGGCGCGCTGGAGGTGCTGCAGCAACTGCCGCTGAAACAGTTCCAGCGCATCGTCTACGTCAGCTGCCATCCCGGCTCGCTGGCGCGCGACGCCGGCTACCTGGTCAACGAACAGGGCTTCGTGCTCAAGGCCGCCGGCGCGATGGACATGTTCCCGCACACCGCGCATGTGGAGAGCATTGCGGTGTTCGAAAAGCCGGGAATGGGGAATCGGGATTAGGGATTCGTCACAGCGGCTGCGCGCGCGGTTTAAGCTTTTTCCATTCTCCATTCCCCATTCCCGATTCCCATGGCCATCGAAATCGAACGCAAATTCCTCGTCATCGGCGACGGCTGGCGCGCGGCGGCGCATGCGGTGATGCCGATGGCGCAGGGCTATCTCAACGACCAGGCGGCGCTGGCCAGCGGGGCGCAGAAGGCGTCGGTGCGGGTGCGGGTGCAGGGCGAGGCGGCGTTCCTCAACCTCAAGTCGCGCGAGCTCGGGCATACCCGCCAGGAGTTCGAGTACCCGATCCCGCTGGCCGATGCGCGCGCGCTGCTGGCGCTGTGCGTGGGCGGGCTGATCGACAAGCGCCGGCATCTCGTGCAGTACCAGGGCCATCTCTGGGAAGTGGACGAGTTCCTCGGCGACAACGCCGGGCTGGTGGTCGCCGAGATCGAGCTGGACAGCGCCGACGAGGCGTTCGCCACGCCGGAATGGCTCGGCGCCGAAGTCACCGACGATCCGCGGTACTACAACGTGGCGCTGGCGACGTGTCCATTCTGCGAATGGACGGGATTGGGGATTCGGGATTCGGGATTGGCAAAAGCGTAAGCCAAACGCCGCACGCGGCCCGCTTTTGCGAATCCCCACTCCCCAATCCCGAATCCCCGCTTCTCGTGGCAATCGGGCTTATGCTTTTGCCAATCCCGAATCCCCAATCCCGAATCCCCGCTCATGCGCATCGATATCTGGTCCGACGTGGTCTGTCCCTGGTGCTGGATCGGCAAGCGCCGGTTGCAGCAAGGTCTTGCGTCGCTCGGCGCGGATGCGCCAGCGCTGGAGATCCACTGGCATCCGTATCAGCTGGATCCGGACGCCGGCACCGAGCCGGTGCCGTTGCGCGAGGCCTATGCGGCCAAGTTCGGCGGTGCGGCGCGCACCGAGCAGATCCTGGCGCAGACCCAGGCCACCGCGCGCGCCGAAGGCCTGCCGTTCGACTTCGGCCGCGGCCAGGTGCGGGTGACCACGCTGCCCGCGCACCGCTTGCTGTGGCTGGCCGCGCGCGAGGGCGACGTCGACGCGGTCGCCGAGGCGCTGTTCCATGCGCACTTCGCCGAGGGCCGCAACCTGGCCGAGGTGCAGACGCTGTGCGATGCCGGCGCCGCCGGTGGGTTGTCGGCGGCGCGGGTGCAGGCGCTGCTGGCCGGCGACGAGGGACTGGACGAGATCGAGGCGGAACTGCAGCAGGCGCAGGCCATGGGCATCCGCGCGGTGCCCACCTACGTCATCGATGGCCGTCAGGCGCTGCAGGGCGCGCAGCCGCCGGAGGTGTTCGCCGCCACCGTGCGCGGTTTGCTGGCCGACGCCCAGGCGGGCCGCGATTGCGGTCCGGACGGCTGCGCGGTCTAGGACGTCGCGCGCTGTACGTTGGGCTTCCCGCGCCGCGTGCGGCGCGCCAGACAGCGTCGCAGGAGGCGAGGGGCTTCCCGCGGTGATGCGCAGGCGTCCTGCTGATGCCCATGCCGGTTCGCCGTGGACGTGTCCCGCATCCCGCGCGCGCCAGCCACGGCAGCCAGGCAACGGGCCGCAAGGCCGCCTTGCGCGCGCCTCAACTCGGACGCGTTCATTACCGAGACGTGTCAGCTGGCAGCGGCGCGACCTGCCGCCGACGCCGGCATCTGCGACAATGCCGACCCACAGGCGCCTGAACCGCGCCGGCAGGAGGAATCCCCCGCATGCTCGCGATCGGCGTTGCCGGTACCGAACTCACCGCGCAGGAGCGCGACTGGCTGCAGCACGATGCGGTGGCCGGCGTGGTCCTGTTCAAACGCAATTTCGCCTCGCGCGCGCAGGTGACCGAGTTGAGCGCGGCGATCCGCGCCGCCACGCCGCGGCCGCTGCTGCTCTGCGTGGACCAGGAAGGCGGGCGCGTGCAGCGCTTCCGTGAGGGCTACAGCGCATTGCCGCCGCTGCAGGATTTCGGCGCGCTGTACGCGCGCGATCCGGCCGCTGCGCTGGAGATGGCCGAGCAGCACGCCTGGCTGATGGCCAGCGAGATTCGCGCCAGCGGCATCGACCTCAGCTTCGCCCCGGTGCTGGACCTGGCCCGCGGCAACCGTGCCATCGGCGACCGCGCCTTCAGCGACGATCCGCAGGTGGTCGCGGCCTTCGCCACGGCCTATGTGCGCGGCATGCACAGCGTCGGCATGGGCGCGACCCTCAAGCATTTCCCCGGCCATGGCACCGTGCTCGAGGACACCCACGTCGACAACGCCGAGGACCCGCGGCCGCTGGAGACTCTGCGCCAGGAAGACCTGGTGCCGTTCGCCGCCGGCATCGCCGCCGGCGCCGATGCGGTGATGATGGCGCACGTGGTCTACCCGCAGGTGGCGCCGGAACCGGCCGGCTACTCGCCGCGCTGGATCCAGCAGATCCTGCGCCAGGAGCTGGGCTTCCGCGGCGTGGTGTTCTCCGACGACATCGGCATGGCCGCGTCGTTCGCCGCCGGCGGCGTCGCCGCGCGGGTCACCGCGCACCTGGACGCCGGCTGCGACGTGGTCCTGGTCTGCCACCCGGAACTGGTCGAAGACTCGCTGCAGGCCGTGCGCGATCGCCCGCTCAACACCGCCGCGCTGCTCGGCCTGATCGGCCGCGGCGGCCTTGGCTGGGACGGCCTGCTGGCCGACGCCCGCTACGGTCACACCCAATCCCATCTGCTCTCCACCTTCGGAAAAACCGCCTGATGTCCACTCTCACCATCGCCCAGGCCCTGGCCCAGGCCGACCTGCTGGTCGATCGCACCCGCATCGACCAGGCCATCGCCCAGATGGCCGACGCCATCGCCGCCGACTACCGCGGCGAAACCCCGGTCTACCTGACCATCATGCACGGCGCGCTGCCGTTCGCCGGCCAACTGGCGCTGGAACTGGGCAGCCGCGGCCAGGACCTGCAGCTGGACTACCTGCACGCCACCCGCTACCGCGGCGAGACCGTCGGCGGCGAACTGGTGTGGAAGCACCGTCCGGCCACCGCGCTGTACGGCCGCCGCGTGCTGTTGCTCGACGACATCCTCGACGAAGGCCTGACCCTGAAGGCAGTGCGCGAGTGGTGCCTGGAGCAGGGCGCCACCGATGTGCGCATCGCCGCGCTGACGGTCAAGCGCCACGACCGCTGCGTGCCGGGGGTGAGCGCCGACTACATCGGCGTCGAGGTGCCGGACCGCTACGTGTTCGGCTTCGGCATGGACGTCAACGAAGCCCTGCGCAACCTGCCGGCGATCTACGCGATGAAGGAGTAAGCGGGGCAGGCGAGCCAGCCTCGCCTCCGTCGCTGAAGTTTCCCGCTGCCGGCGCGCGTCGCCGGCGCAGGCGTTCCCTTTCGTTCGAGGATCCGCATGGACAACATCGCACTGGCCGTCATCGGCGGCACCGGCGTCTACAAGCTCGCACAGCTGGACGATGTGCAGACCCACGAGGTCGAGACGCGCTACGGCGCGCCTTCCGGCCCGGTGCGGGTCGGCACGCTGCTCGGCCACCGCGTCGCCTTCCTGGCCCGCCACGGCGAAGGCCATTCGCTGCCGCCGCACAAGATCAACTACCGCGCCAACCTTGCTGCGCTGCAGCAGATCGGCGCCACGCGCGTGCTCGCGTTGAACACGGTGGGCGGCATCACCGAGCGCTTCGGCCCGCGCGTGCTGGCATGCCCGGACCAGTTGATCGACTACACCTGGGGGCGCATCTCCACCCTGTGCGAAGAGCCGGGCAGCGAGGTGTTGCACGTGGATTTCGGTCATCCGTATTCGCCGCTGCTGCGCAGCAAGGTCCTCGCCGCCGCGCGCGTCACCGGCACCGCGCTTGTGGACGGTGGCTGCTACGCCGCCACGCAGGGGCCGCGCCTGGAAACCATTGCCGAGATCGCGCGGCTGCGCCGCGACGGTTGCGACCTGGTCGGCATGACCGGCATGCCCGAAGCCGGGTTGGCGCGCGAGCTGGGCCTGGACTACGCCTGCCTGGCGATCGTGGCGAACTGGGCGGCCGGCTGCGGCGACGCCGAGGAAATCACCCTGGCCGAGGTGCTGGCCAATGTCGAGGCGGCCTCGGTCGGGCTGCCGGAGCTGGTGGGGGAACTGGCGCGCGGGTGATTGTCTTCGTTGCGCAAGCTTTGCATACTCCGCCGGTGCGGCTGCCGCACAACCACCACCCATTCACTGCAAAAGGTCTCGCATCACCATGCCGAACGGTACCGTCAAGTGGTTCAACGACGCCAAGGGATTTGGTTTTATTTCTCCGGAAGACGGTAGCGCCGATGTGTTCGCGCACTTCTCCGCGATCAACTCCAAGGGCTTCCGCAGCCTGCAGGAAGGACAGCGTGTCAGCTACGACGTGACCCAGGGTCCGAAGGGCGCGCAAGCCTCGAATATCACGCCGGTCGAGTAAGCGCGCGCGTTGACTCGGTTGTGCCTTGAACCCCGCTTCGGCGGGGTTTTTTATGGGAGACGCCGTGGTGTCGGCGTCGGCAGGCGGTGCGGGCAATGACGCAAGGATTGCAGATCGGGATCGTGGGGTATGGCACCGCAGGCCAGGCACTGGCGCTGCTGCTGGCGCGCGACGGGCACCGCGTGCAGGTGTTCGAACGCGCCGCCGAGCCCGGGCCGGTCGGCGCCGGTTTCCTGCTGCAGCCGACCGGCCTGCAGGTGCTGTGGCGGATCGGCCTGCTCGAGCAGGCCCTGGCCTACGGCGCGCCGGTGCACCGCCTGTACGGCGAGACCCCGTGCGGGCGCGCGGTGATGGACATGCGCTACCACGACCTGGAGGCGCGCCTGTTCGGGCTGGGCATGCAGCGCGGCGCCTTGTTCGCGCTGCTGGCGCAGGCCTGGGACGGCTACGCCACGCTGCAGCGCGATACGCGCATCGTCGCCATCGACGACACGCTGCGCCGGGTGCAGGACCAGCACGGCCGCTGGCACGGGCCGTTCGACCTGGTGATCGCCTGCGACGGCTCGGCCTCGGCGCTGCGCGCGCAGGTGCAGGCGACGCGGCTGGACCGGATGTATCCGTGGGGCGCACTGTGGTGCCTGCTGCCGCGCGGCGACTGGGCCTTCCCCGACGAACTGCGCCAGCGCTACGTGGCCGCGCGCAAGATGATCGGCCTGCTGCCGGTGGGCACCCGCCCAGGCGATGCCGAGCCGCGGGTGAGTTTCTTCTGGAGCCTGCCGACCGCCGAGTTCGATGCCTGGCAGGCGCGCGGTGTGCAGCCGTGGCTGGAGGAGATCGCGCAGCTGTGGCCGCAGGCGCGCGAACGCCTGGCGCAGATCGACGCACCGGCGCAACTGGCGCGGGCCAGCTACCGCGATGCGGTGCAGCGGCACTGGTACCGCGGCCGCCTGGTGCTGGCCGGCGATGCCGCACATGCCATGAGTCCGCAGTTGGGGCAGGGTGTCAACATGGCGCTGATGGACGCCTGGGCGCTGAGCGAGAGCCTGCGCACCGCGCCGGACATCGACGCGGCATTGGCGCGCTACCAGGCGCAGCGCCAGGCGCACGTGGCGGTGTACCAGTTCTGGAGCCGCTGGCTGACCCCGCTGTTCCAGTCCGAGCGCGACGTGGTGGCGCGGCTGCGCGATGTGGGCATGCTGCCGGCCGGGCGCATGCCGGGGGGCCGCGGACACATGCTGCGCGTGCTCAGCGGCACCCAGCACGGCTGGTTCGGCAAGCTGCCGCTGGCGCCAGAGTTTCTCGAAGCGTTGCAGGACGCGGTGGCGCGGCGCGTGGCGCTGCCGTAGGCGGCGAGATCGCGGACGCAGGTGGACGCGCGCCTGGGTGATTCGTCGCGGCGACGGCGCGTGCAGAGCGCAACGCGGCGAGCGCGGCCCGACGGCGATGTTCTGTGTTTGCACTTGCAACATTGTCGTGCCGCGATTCGCCAATCTTGTGTAGGAGGGGCTTCAGCCCCGACACCCTTCAGTTGGTCGCGTCGGGACTGCAGTCCCTCCCACTAAGGCAGTGCACTTGTTGCTTTGATCGCGGTCATGGGCTGCCCGGCGTTACGCCGACGCTTCCTCCGGCACGGCGCCAAGCACTCGCGCAATGCATTGCGACTGCACTGTGGGAGGGTCTTCAGCCCCGACGCCTTTGAGTCGGACGCATCGGGACTGAAGTCCCTCCCACAGCACGGCATCGCACTGACCACTTCGGTTGCAGTCACGACCAGCCGCCACCCCGCCCGATCTACGCCGTCGCCACTGGAAGGGCGAAGGCCGCGCCTTCGACGCAGGCGACCAGGCGCTCGCCCGGCGCCAGCAACGGGGCGACGCCGGCGGTGAAGTGCGAGAACGCCGGCAGCACGGCCATGCCGTCGCGCAGCCAGAACGCCGGCCAGCGCGGGCGAAGGCCCGGCAGTTTGGCCAGCGGGTGCAGGTGCCCGCACAGCACGTGGCGCTGCGCATCCGTCACCGGATCGTGGCGCAACACGAACGGGCCGTCTTCCACCTGCGTGCCAAGCGGCGCGATGTCCAGCCCGGCGCCGGCCAGGGCGCGGTCGTGGTTGCCGGTGATCGCCGCCACGCGCAGTTGCGGATGCTGCGTGCGCCAGGCATGCCACTGGCGTTGCCAGTCGGCATCGGCTGCGGCGCCGTGCAGCACGTCGCCGAGGATCCACAGTTCCGCCGCGTCCTGCGCCTGCAGCAGGGCCGACAGCCGCGCCAGGTCGAGCGCGGTGCCGCCGCGCGGCAGGCCGATGCCGGCGCGGCGGAAGACGTCGGCCTTGCCCAGGTGCAGGTCGGCGATCAGCAGCCGTCGCCGCGCCGGCCAGTACAGCGCGCGGTCGCCGAGCAGGCGCATCGGTTCGCCGGCCAGCAGCCAATCCAGTTCAGCGCGCATGGCGCTGCTCCAGTTGCGCCGCCGCGCGCATCACCCGCGCTTTCCAGTCCTCGGTGCTGAGCTGGCCGCGGATGCTCTCGGCCCACAGCGGGAACGCCAGCGGAGTGAGGCTGCGCGGGCTGTGCAGTGCCAGCTCGCGCGCGGCGCAATCGTCCAGGGTGGCGGCGAGCCGGGTCAGTTCCATCTCGCCCTGCAACACCTCGCGCTCGGCCTGCGCCAGCAGCAGGTGCTCGGGATCGAAGCGGCTCAGCACGTCGTACAGCAGGCCGCTGGAGGCCTGCAGCTGGCGCAGGCTGCGCGGCAGGCGGCCGGGCAGGCTGGGCGGCAACAGGCCGGCGACGCGGGCGATCTCGCGGAACTGGCGGCGCGCCAGTTCGCCCAGGTTGAGGCTCTCGCGCAGATCCTCGAACAACTGCGCCGGACTCAGCAATTCGCGCAGCAGTGCCGCGTCGATCGGCGCGTCCTCCGCCGGCGACAGCACAAAGCCATAGTCGTTGGCGGCGAAGCTGAAGGTATTGCGCTGCCGCCGGCCCCAGCGCAGCGCCAGCAGCGCGGCCAGGCCTTCGTGCACCTGGCGGCCGGCGAACGGATACACGAACAGGTGCTGGCCGTCGCGGGCGCGCACGCGCTCGGCCAGCAGC
>NZ_AQOJ01000068.1:0-3956 GCF_000364685.1 Xanthomonas sp. SHU 166 | reverse complement strand
GCCAGCCGCAGCCGGTGGCCACCGATTACCTGACCGCGGCCACCGAACTGTCGCTGCGCCAGCGCCGCCGCGCGCTGGTGATGCTGGTCAGCAACGTGCGCGACGAGGACATCGAAGACCTGCTGGCCGCCGTACGCCTGCTGCAGCGCCGCCACCTGGTGTGCGTTGCCAGCCTGCGCGAGCGCGAACTGGACCAGGCGCTGGCGGAGGACGCACACGAGCTACCGCAGGCGGTGCAGGCCGGCGCGGTGGCGCGCTACCTGCAACAACGCAGCGCCGCGCATGACGCACTGCGCAGCCACGGCGTGATGGTGCTCGACGTCACCGGCGAGGAACTGCCCGCCGCCCTGATCGAGCGCTACCTGGCGGTGAAGCGGGACGGGCTGCTGTAGCGCGTGGCGGCGGCGCCGCCGCACCGCTCGGCCGCGCAAACCACGGCACTCACTGGCAGTGCTGCAACAGCTTCTCCAGTTCCGCCGCGGCGACGGCGGCAGGTGCCTTGCTCTTGATCAGGTCATAGCAGGCCATGGTCGATATGCCGCTCGCCAACCGTTGCGCAGCCACGCCGGTCGAGAACATCTTGCCCAACCCGATCGACGCCGAGCCCTTGCCATTGACGGTGCTCGTGCCATCGAAGCTGCCAAACACGGAATAGGAGTCGCCCAGATTGCTGCGCGCGATCTTCGCATTGGCGGACTTGAGAATGGCTTCCTGCAACTCCGACGCTTTTTGCTTGCTGGCATACTCGGACGCCACGGCGGCGGCGTTCTGCCGCAGGTCGTTCTCGCTCTGAGCGAAGCCCGCGAGAATCGCCTGATCTTCGGCAGTGGGCGCGAGCGCGTCCAGGGCGCTCTTCGCGGCGCTCACGTCCGCCTCTTCGACCGTGCCCGGGCTCGCCGCCGCTGCCTGCAGCGACACCCATTTCAGCTTCGCTTGATCGTATGCGCTTTGCCGCTTGGCGGCTGCGCTGTAGCTGTCGCGCAGTTGCTTGAGCTTGCTATCGGCCTCGATCATCGCCTGCTTCGCCAGCGTCTCCTCCGACAGCGCCCTCGCATAGTCAGTCGATGCCTTCTTGGCCGCTTCGATCCGCGCATCTTCGCTGGTCCCGTCGGCATCCGAATCGCCCTCTCTGGCGACGCCGGAGATCACCAGCAGCTCGTAGCCCTTTTTGCTGCAGTCGGCACCGGCAACGCCGTCGTTGCACTTTCTCGCCACCGCCACCGGCACATAGGCCGCATCCACCTGCTTGTAGCCCAGGTTCATCGAAATGCCTGGGTTTTCGGTGGATGCCGTGGAAACATCGACACCGAAGCTCGTCTTCGACGCGTAGACCAACGGCGCCTGCTCCAAATGTGCGCAGCCGCCCAACAGCAGAACAGAGAAACAAGCCAGAGACGTTTTCATCGTGACACCTCCTGTGATGCGATGCAGACCTGAGACACATCACCACCGCCGGCCTGCAGGATCGCAAGCAGGCGGCGGACCTCGGCTTCGGTACTGGACATCAGCACGATGCGGCACGCGTCCGCATCCGGGGGAACATAGATCGCGGTTTCGGCGTGCCAGCCCAGCGTCCACGCGCGCGGGGTCTGCGAAATTCCCAGCCCGCGCGAACGGATCGCCACAGGGGCCAATCCCGTCGTGGCGACGCGTGCGCCGAACAGGCCACGCACGACCACGTCCTCGCGCGCGGTGGAGACCGTCACCACCGCGCACGCGCTGCAGTTGGCTGCGACGCACGCCAGCAGCACCAGCACTCTGGCGCGAATACGAGATGCAGACATGCCGGCCCCCGCAGCACTCCCCGATGTCGATCTTCGTCAGACGGGCAAGTCCGGTCAATCGTGACGAGTATCACATCGTAGACATTTCGCATGCGTCGCGCGTGGCGCGACTGCGCCGGCCGCATTCACGGCGAAGAATGAAACCGCAGACGCCGCCGCTACGTTGCCGCGGCAGGCACCGACGGCAACTGCGCACTAGCCTGCTGCAGACGCTGCAAGGTCCGCAGCATCAGCGGCCGATGCCGCGCCAGCTTCATCCACGCCGGCAACCGCGCCACCATCGAGCGCCCGAACAGGCCGCGGCGTTCGCGCAGCGTCGCCGCCACGTAGTCCTGCAACTCCTGCAGATGGCGCGGGTTGTAGGCCCACAGCAGGCCGGCGCGGGTCGGCGCGACCAGCGCCAGCGGCATGCCGAAATGCGGATCGTGGGGCGATCCGTCGCGCAGGCGGTACGTGGTGACGGCCACCGCGCTGCTTTTCCCGCAATGCGCGCAACGCCCGGGCAAGTTCGCGGGCACCGGGGTTGCACCGGTCGACGTCGCACGGACCCGCACCCACTTGTGTCCGCAATGGCCGCAGGCGCGATGGCCTTCCAGTTGCACTGCTCCCACCCAGTCGTCGGCGTCGCTGTCCAGCCCAGTAGCGCACTGGCCACAACGGAATCGTGCCTGCCAGCGATACGGCTCCCACTGCGCCAGCACCCAGCCCGGCGTGCCGCAGCGATGGCAGCGCACCGCCACCTGGTCCGCATAGGCAGCCAAGGGTGTTCCGTCGTTGCGATGCCGGCGCGGCGCGCCAGGCGACGCCGCGTCGGCGCGCAATAGCGACTCACGCATACAGCACACTCGGCCGCGCGTCCTCGACGATGGCATGCGGCAGGAACCGCGCGCTGTCGCGGGTGATCGGGCCATCGTCCTCGCGGATGCCGATGCCGCAGGCGCGGTCGCCGACGATCCAGCTGCCGACCATCGGGTAGCGGCCCTCGAACGCCGGCAGCGGATGCGCTTGTTGGCGGATGTAGGGTCCGGCATAGGGGCCGTCGCTCTCCAGCACGCGGCCATCGTCCAGGTGCAGCACGATGTTGGCGCCCTCGCGCGAATGCAGCGGCTTGCGTACCCAACCCGGCGGCAAGGCGCTGCCGTCGTCGAACACGGCCGGCAGCAGGTTGGGATGGCCGCGATGGCGTTCCCACAGCAGCGGCAGGATGCCCTTGTTGCTGAGCAGCGCCTTCCACGGCGGCTCCAGCAGGCGCAGGCCCGAGCCCGGCAGCGCCTGGCCGAAACGCTCGGCGAACATGTCCTCCAGCGGATACAGCTTGAACAGCGCGCCGATCACCGTGTCGTCCAGATCGGTATAGCGGCCGTCGCTGGACAGGCCGATGTCCTCGATCGCGATCAGCTCGCCGCCGACGCCGGCCTGCGCGGCGCAGTCGCGCAGGTAGGCGATCGTGCCCTGGTCCTCTTCCGAATCGCGCACCGCGGCGAAGTACAGCGGCGGCGGCAACCCGCCGGCGATCGCGGCGAAGCGCTCCAGCAGGGCTTCGTGGATGGAGTTGAACTGGTCGGCCTCGTCCGGCAATCGGCCCTGCGCGCGCTGGTCCTCCAGCCACTGCCACTGGAAGAACGCCGACTCGAACAGCGAGGTCGGCGTGTCGTAGTTGAGTTCGTAGAGCTTGGCCGGGCCGCGGCCGTCGTAGGCCAGGTCCAGGCGCCCGTACAGATGCGGCTCGCGGCGCCGCCAGCTGTCGGCGATCCAGTCGCGGAACGCCGGCGGGATCGCCAGCCGCTGCATCAGCGCCTCGCTGGCGACGATCTCGTCGAGCAGGCCCATCGCCATCGCGTGCAGTTCGGCGCTGGGATCTTCCAGATCGCGCTCGATCTGGCGCAGGTTGAACGCGTAGTAGGCGCGTTCGTCCCAGTAGCGCTGGCCGTCGATGGTGTGGAAGCGGAAACCGTACTCCGCGGCCTGGGCGCGCCAGTCGCCGCGCTCGACGATCGCGATGCGTTTCATGCGGGGTCTCGTGCGAAGAGAGAAAAAGCGGTACTCAGCTGCCGAAGCCGCGTCCACCGGCGGATTCGCCGAAACCGCCGCGGCTGACGGTGACCGCACGATTCGGCGTGGCGCCGATATGGGTCATGGTCTGGTTGCCGCGCAGCATCGTGCCGCTGGCGG
>NZ_AQOJ01000067.1:0-7480 GCF_000364685.1 Xanthomonas sp. SHU 166 | reverse complement strand
CAACGGCAACGGCAACGGCAACGGCAACGGCAACAGCAACAGCAACGGCAACAGCAGTACTCGCTGACGGTGCAGTTGTGCGACGCGCATGAGGCACGGACGTTCCTCGACGTTCTCCCCCAGTCCGCGCCCGACGATAGGAAGCTAGCGACCCAGCAGCGGCCCCGAGACGGAATCGCGTGCGACCAGCCGATGCGGCACCACATGATTGACGCAGGTACGCCCCGAACCGACCCCCTGCCGGATCTCCCGCAGCAGCAGATCGATGGCCGCATCGGTCATGTCCGCCACCGGCTGATGGATGGTGGTCAGCTCCGGCCACACCATCGTCGACGCCGACGTGTCGTCGAACCCCACCACCGACAGATCCTGCGGCACCTTCAGGCGGCGACGATGCGCCACCGACACCACCGCCGAGGCCATGTCGTCGTTGCTCGCGAAAATCGCACTGGGACGTGCCCGCAACGCCAACAGTCGCTCGGCGGCCTCGAGTCCGGCGCGATAGGTGAAGTCGCCCGGCTGCACGAGCGCGGCGTCGTAGTCGATGCCCGCATCCGCCAGGGCATCGCGGTAACCCTGCCAGCGGTGCGCACTGGCGGTCTGGTTCGGGTCGCCGGTGATGTAGCCGATGCGCGTATGCCCGTGCGCGATCAGGTGCGAGACCATGTCATGGCTGGCGCGGCGGTCGTCGATGTGCACGCAGGACAGCCTGTCGCTGAACCGGCTCGACGCAATGGAGACGACGGGAATCCCGGCGTCGACGAACACGGCGACGATGGCTTTCGATTCGCACAAGGGCGCGGGGAGAATCACGCCGGCCACGCTGCTGCAGAGCGTGCGTGCGGCCTCGCGGCGTGCCCGCGGACCCAGTCCGTCCCACGTGGCGATCACCAGTTGCGCCGCCACGCGGGTGGAACCGCGCAGCGCGCCGACCAGCAGTTCGCGCAGATAGCTGGAGCTGGGGTTGGTGTAGATCAACGCGATGCAGGTGTGCTGCGCGGCGGCGAGCGCGCTGGCGGCCGGGTTTGGCCGGTAGTCCAGTGCGCGCACGCTGCGCATCACTCGCTCGCGCGTGCTCTCGCGCACGCCGGCGTGACCGTGGGTGACGCGCGAGACGGTCATCGGCGAGACGCCCGCATGCGCCGCGACGTCGTCGATGGTGATGGCGTTCCCTCTTCGACGCGTCGTTTTGGGGGTGTTCTTCAAGGAATGCCGTCCTTTGTTGCGACGCATGATGACAAGCGATGTCCTGGGTGCGTAGTCTGCGCCGTGACGCGATGATAGCGCTATCAATCAGCGGCAGTCGGGCTCGGGGGGAGCCTTTATCGCGCGTCGTCTGGCAATCCTGAAACGGAGTTTTGAGTCGCAGCGACCGCAGAGCGCGCTGCGATGTTCGGCGTGGAAGACGGGCATCGCCCGTGCGTGCCTCTTAGGGGAGGGGCGGTACATCCATCGATCGCATGTCAGAGGGGAGAGTCATGAGCGCTTCTATGTTTCGTCGTAGCCCAGACCTGGGGGCTCGTCCATGAGCCGCACGCTGGCGAAGTTCAAATCCAGGGCCATGTTCACCTTCGTCGGTGGCGTCCTGGTCATCAATCCCGCATTCGCACAGGACGCGTCGACGCCCGCGCCGGCGGCAGAGCAACAGGCGCAGAGCAGCCCGACGCAGCTGGACACGGTCCAGGTCACCGGCCTGCGCAACAGCCTCAGCCAGGCGATGGACATCAAGCGCGACGCCGCGGGCGTGGTGGATGCCATCAGTGCCGAAGACATCGGCAAGTTCCCCGATACCAACCTGGCCGAGTCGCTGCAGCGCATCACCGGTATCTCCATCGAACGGCGCGATGGCGAAGGCGCGCAGGTCACCGCGCGCGGCTTCGGCCCGCAGTTCAACATGGTGACGCTCAACGGGCGGCAGATGCCGGGCGCCGATGCGTTCGGCGCTGCCGGCCAGGTCGCCATCGGCGGCGTCGATGGCGGTACCCGCGCCTTCAACTTCGCCCAGCTCGCCGCCGAGGCGATCAATGGCATCGAGGTCTACAAGACCAGCCAGGCCAACATGCCCAGCGGCGGCATCGGCGCCACCATCAACATCCTGACCGCGCGCCCGTTCGACCACCAGGGCATCGTCGCCAGTGCCGGCGCCAAGGCCGTCTCCGACCGCAGCCAGCCGTTCGACAACGACATCACCCCGGAACTGTCGGGCATCTTCAGCTACAGCAATCCGGACAAGACCTTCGGCGTCGGCGTGAGCGCGAGCTACCAGAAGCGCAAGGGCGGCTCGGTGCAGGCCACCGAGAACTATTGGAACGTGCAGCCGTGGACGGGCTCGATGCCCGGCAATCCGACCGTGGTCAATGCGCCGCAGATCGGCGCGCTGTACGCCCGCCCGAACGACCTGCGCTATGCGTTCTCCGAGTTCGAACGCGAGCGCGTCAACGGCCAGGCGGTGCTGCAGTTCGCACCCACCGACAGCCTGACGCTGACCCTGGACTACACCTACTCGACCAACGAGATCACCGAGAATCGTGGCGAGCAGGGCATGTGGCTGCAGAACAGCAACTACACCGATGTGACGTTCGATACCAGCGGCGCGGTGGCCGTGCCGACCTACATCCGCGAGATCGCCGGCACCAAGGATTTCGGCCTTGAGCAGCAGCGCAGCATGCAGAAGTACAAGCTGGGCTCGCTCGGTCTGAATGCGGTGTGGAACGTGACCGACCGGCTCAAGCTCAGCTTCGACGCGCACGACTCGAAGAACGAAAGCCGTCCGAACGATCCGCTGACCGGTGGCGGCTCCCTCTTCATGAGCATCGCCGGCACCAACAACTGCACCACCGGGCCGCACTGCGGCGGCTCCTGGGTGCAGGAGCTGAACTTCAACAATGGCCTGCCGATCGGCACCCAGGTCTGGTATCCGAGCGACGCCGCTGCCGCGGCCAAGGCCAATGGCGTGGTCAATCCGGGCTTCGTGCCCGGCGAGATCGGTTCGCAGGTGCTGCGGGTCAACTCGCAGAGCCAGATCAGCCAGATCAAGCAGGCGCGCGTCGACGGGGAATGGAGCTTCGACCAGGGCCGCTTCCAGTTCGGCGTGGACACCAACAAGTCGACCACCCACCGCATCCAGGCCGCCGAGGCGTACTCCACGCTGGGCGACTGGGGCGTGGCCAACGTCGATCGGGATACCGCCGGCGGCCTGATGAACCTGATGCAGCCGGTCAACATCATCGGCCTGTTCCATGACTACGGCGGGACGAGTTGGCCGGCATGGCGCGGCGATGCGGGCCGGCTGGCGGAATGGGCGGCCAGCCAGTACGGCGTCGGCCTGGGCGTGAGCCCGCAGCGCGCCGCCGACAACTTCGTGGAGGAGAAGACCCGCTCGGCGTACTTCCAGGTGGAACTGGATGGCGAGCTGGCCGGTCGGCGCACCAATACACGGCTTGGCGTGCGCTACGAAACCACCGACGTGGTGTCGACCTCGATCATCGCCACGCCCGAGGCGATCGAGTGGCAGTCCAACAACGACTTCCGCGTGGTGCTGTCCAACGAGCAGCAGCCGTTCAGCGAGAAGACCACGTACAGCTACATCCTGCCCAACCTGGATTTCAGCATCGACCTCACCGATACGCTGAAAGGCCGCGTCTCCTTCGGCAAGAGCATCGCGCGCGCGCCGATCGGCAATCTGTATGCCGGCCCCGGGGCGCAGCAGCCGTTCGGCTCGGTGCTGATCGATCCGTCCTCGCGGGCCAGCGGCAACGCGCAGAATCCGTCGCTGAAGCCGCTGGAGTCCGACAACCTCGACCTGGCGCTGGAGTGGTACTTCGCCGATGCGAGCTATCTGTCGGTGACGTACTGGAACAAGTCGGTCAACAACTTCATCGGCAACACCGTCGTGCAGGAGAATCTGTACGGCCTGCGCGATCCCACCTCGGGTCCGGACGCGAAGTCGGCGCTGGCGTTCCTCACCAGCGGCGCCTGCCTGGCCCAGGTCGGCCCGGCCAATGCGGCGGCCTGCTCGGCCAACGACACCTCGCTGTTCACCGCGCTGGCCCTGCTGCGCAACAACCCGGCCGGCCTGGCCGCCTACAACGGCACCGGTGCGCAGGTGCTGGCGACCGAAGCGGCCTACGATCTCTACGGCGAGGCCGACGACCCGCTGTACGAGTTCAACGTCAACCGCCCGATCAACCAGAACCAGGCCAAGCTGCACGGCTGGGAGCTCGGCGGGCAGTACTTCCTCGGCGACACCGGGTTCGGCATCCTCGCCAACTACACCATCGTCAAGGGCGACGTCGGCTACGACAACGGTGGCGACCCGGGCATCGACCAGTTCGCGCTCACCGGCCTGAGCGACACCGCCAACGCGGTGCTGATGTACGAGAAGTACGGCTGGTCGGTGCGCCTGGCCTGGAACTGGCGCGACCAGTACCTGATCCTGGCCAACCAGGGTACCAGCCGCAATCCGTACTATGTGGAACCCTACGAACAGTGGGATCTCAGCGTGAACTACACGTTGAACGATCACTGGTCGTTCGGGCTGGAGGCGATCAACCTGACCGGCGAGGACGTGCGCTGGCGCTCGCGCACCTCGAAGATGATCGTGAAGCTGGCCGACCAGAGCCCGCGTTATATGCTGGGCGTTCGCTATAAGTTCTGAACAAGGCGGAGAGGTTCTCTTCGCATGTCGCCACGGGCGCCGCTGCGATTGCGGCGGCGCCCCGTGCCGGACTCCAGAGGGGAGTGCGCACCACCATGCCGCGTTACGAAATGCTCAACAACATCGCCCATCGCGACCTGCGCGTGGCCACCGACTTCGGGCCGGAGTTCGGCGACGCGGTGGGCATGCTGCCGGCCTATCCGAGCGAGTTCGCCGAGTTGCAGCGCGAATATCCGATCTTCCTGCGCAAGGACCCGGCGGACGGCGCCTGGCAGTCGGTGGCGTTGCTTGGGTTCGAGCAGCACGAGAACCTGTTCCTGCAGGACCGGCGCTGGATGGCCTCCTATCTCCCAGGAGCGGCGGCCAAGGGGCCGTTCCTGATCGGCTTCCAGGAGCAGCGCATCGATGGCGTGCCGACCCAGGACGCGGTGCTGCACGTGGACATGGAGCATCCGCGGGTGACGGCGATGCAGGGCGAGCCGGTATTCCTGCCGCAGGGCGGCAACACGCCCTATCTCGACCACATCGCCGGCGTGCTGCGCGGTATCCACGAAGGCCATGCATTCGGCGCGGAGATGTTTGCCGCGCTCGATGCACACGGCTTGATCCAGCCTGTGGCGCTCGACGTGCAGCTCGATGCGCAGCACCGCGTCGGCGTGAACGGCCTGCACGCGATCGACCGTGAGCGCCTGGCCCAACTGGACGGCGCCGCGCTGGCCGCGCTCAACCGCGCCGGCTATCTGGAAGGCGCGTTCCTGATGCTGGCCTCGCTGCACAACATGCGCCGCCTGATCGCCGAGAAGCAGCGACGCCTGCGCCTGCAGGATGCCGCCGGTGCGGCAGGCAGGAACTGAACGTGCCGGACGGCGCAGCCATGCGGACACTGGAGGGCGTGCAGCCCACCGCGCTGCCACTGCAGGACCTGGTGGCGGCGGGTGAGCCGGTGGTGTTGCGCGGCATCGTGCGCGATTGGGGACTGGTACAGGCCGGGCTGCGCTCCACGCAGGACGCAATGGCCTACCTGCGCAGCTTCGAGACGGGCGTGCCCGTTCCGTATTCCTTCGGCGAACCCGGGATCGAAGGACGCCCGTTCTACAACGCCGATTTCACCCAGTTGAATTTCGAGGTCCGGCGCGGAACGCTCACGCAGGTGCTGGACGCGATCGCCGCGACCTTCGAGGATCCGCGGCCGCCCACCTACTATGTCGCGTCGCTGCCGATCGCGCGGGCGCTGCCCGGCTTCGCCCAGGCCAACGACGCCGGCCTGGCCGGGCAGGGCATCGATGCGCCGCCGAGCATCTGGATCGGCAACCGGGTCACGGCGTCCTGCCATTTCGACACGCCGGACAACCTGGCCTGCTGTGCGGTGGGCCGGCGCCGCGTCACCCTGTTTCCGCCCGAGCAGATCGACAACCTGTATCCGGGGCCGCTGGAGCCGACGCCGGGCGGCCAGGTGGTCAGCGTGGTGGATGTCGACCGCCCCGACTTCGCGCGTTATCCGCGTTTCCGCGATGCGCTGGCCAGCGCGCGGCACGTCGAGCTGGAGCCGGGCGATGCGCTGTTCATCCCCAGCATGTGGTGGCACCACGTACGCAGCCTCGCGCCGTTCAACGTGCTGGTGAACTACTGGTGGCGCAGTGCGCCCGCCTTCCTGCCCTCGCCGCTGACGGCGCTGCAGCATGCGATGTGGGCGCTGCGCGATCTGCCGGCGCGCGAGAAGCAGGCCTGGGCCAAGCTCTTCGACTACTACGTGTTCGGCCCCGGCGAACGCGCAGGGCAGCATCTGCCCGAGGCCGCGCGGGGCGAACTGGCCCCGTTCGACGAGGCACGGGCGCGCCGCACGCGCGCGCAGTTGCTGGCGCGGCTGAATCGCTGATGGGAGCATCACCTTGAACCTTGCCACCACAACGGACGGACGCATCCGCAAGGTCGTCATCGCCGGCGGCGGCACCGCGGGCTGGCTGGCCGGCTGCGCGCTGGCGCACCAGTTCCGCGATCGCCTGGACATCACCCTGGTGGAGTCCGAGCAGATCGGCACCGTGGGCGTCGGCGAGTCGACCGTGCCGCCGATCCGCACCTTCCACCGCTTTCTGCAGATCGACGAGCAGGAGTTCCTGCGCGCCGTGGCCGGCACGTTCAAGCTCTCGATCTCTTTCGAACATTGGCGCCGTCCGGGCGATCGCTTCATCCATCCGTTCGGCACGATCGGGCAGGGCACCTGGGCCACGCCGTTCCATCATTTCTGGCTGGACAGCCTGCGCCGCGGCATGCCGTCGGACCTGGGCGATTTCTGCCTGGAGAGCGTGGCCTCGCGTGCGGACCGGTTCTCGCTGGAGACCCAGCCGCAGGTCAACTACGCCTATCACTTCGATGCCGCGCTCTACGCGAAGTTCCTGCGCAAGAAGGCCGAAGGCTACGGCCTGCGCCGGGTGGAAGGGCAGATCCGCGAGGTGCGGCAACATGCGCACGACGGTTCGGTCGCGTCGCTGCTGCTGGAAGACGGGCAGGTGATCGAGGGCGATCTGTTCATCGACTGCACCGGCTTCCGCGGCCTGCTGACCGAGCAGACTCTGCATACCGGCTACGAGGACTGGCGCGAATGGTTGCCCAGCGATCGCGCCGTGGCGGTGCAGACCGAGGCGGTCGCGCCGCCGGTGCCTTATACCCGTGCCATCGCGCACGAGGCTGGGTGGCGTTGGCATATCGCCCTGCAGCACCGGGTCGGGTGCGGGTTGGTGTTCTCCAGCCGGCACATGTCCGACGACGAGGCGCACGCCAAGCTGCTGCGCGACGTCGACGGCCCGCCGCTGCGCGACCCGTGGC
>NZ_AQOJ01000066.1:0-14217 GCF_000364685.1 Xanthomonas sp. SHU 166 | reverse complement strand
GAGGGGTTGGGGTGAGGGTACGGCGCGAAGCGACTCGCGGACTTCAGACGTACGAAGCTGCACCTGCACCTCATCCGCCCATGCCGGCCCCCGGGTGCCGGCCCAGCGTGCGATGCCAATCTGCGAACGCTGCCGGGCAGCGCGGTGACACGACGTGTTGTGCCTCCACCCGTCGGCACATTGGCATCGCTGCATCCAGCACACTCGCCACCCAACCTGGACGACGCGGCCACCCATCGTCACCACCACGCCGGCCAAAGCGACGACAGCGCCGCCATCGTCAGTTGAAACGGCGATTCATCCGCGTTCGGTATAGTCCCGCGCATGATCCTGCGCACGTCTCTCCTGCTGTTCGCCGCCGCGTTGTGCGGCCCTGTTCCCGCCCTCGCCCAGTCCCTGGATACCCAGCGCCCGGCGATCCGCTCGGCGATCGACGATGCCGAGCAGGGCCGGTTCGATCCGGTCCGCGCGGCCGCGTTCAAGCAGCATCCGCTGTACGGCTGGCTGGAGTACGCCAACCTGCGCCGCAACATCGACAAGGTGTCCGATGCGCAGGCGCAGGACTTCCTCAAGCGCTACGCCGGGCAGCCGGTGGCCGAGAGCTTCCGTGCGCTGTGGTTGCCGGCGCTGGCGCGGCGCGAGGACTGGCCGGCGCTGCTGGCCAACTGGAAACCCACCGAGAACCTGGGCCTGCGCTGCGCCCAGCTCAATGCGCGCCAGGCCACCGGCCGCGCCGACGCGCAGTGGGTGGACGAAGCGCAGGCGCTGTGGCGCAACGCCGGCAAGTCGCTGCCCGACGCCTGCGATCCGGTGTTCGCAGTCCTGCAGGCGCGCGGCGGCATGACCGATGCGCTGCGCTGGGCGCGCGTGGAAGCGGCCGCCGACGCACAGCAGCCGGCGGTGATGCGCGCCGCCGCACGCGGCCTGCCCGCGGCCGACCTGGCCCTGGCCAACGACTACGCGGCGTTCCTGGACGCGGTGCACACGCGTGCGCTGACCTGGCCCAAGACCGAGCGCAGCCGCAAGGTGGCGGTGGACGGGCTGGCGAAGCTGGCCAAGACCGATCCGGACGCCGCCGAACGACAACTGCCGCAGTTCGCCCAGGCGCTGCAGTTCAGCGAGGCGCAGCGCGGCGCGGTGCTGTACCAGATCGCGCTGTGGACGGTGGCCTCGTACGGGCCGGATTCGGCGCGCCGGCTCAACGCGGTGCCCGAGTCCGCGTACGACGAACGCCTGCACGAGTGGCGCGCGCGCGAGGCGATGGCGCGCGGCGACTGGCCGGCGGCATTGTCCGCGATCCGCAAGATGCCGCCGGCGCAGCGCAACGATTCGCGCTGGCAGTACTTCGAGGCGCGGCTGGCGGAGAAGACCGGCAATGCCAGCGAGGCGCAGCGGCTGTACCGCGCGGCGGCCAGCTCCGCCACCTTCCATGGCTTCCTGGCCGCCGACCGGCTCAAGCAGCCGTACGCGTTGTGCCCGTGGGAACCGAACGACAGCGCGCAGGCGCAAGCGGCGGTGGCACGCGATCCGTCGCTGGTCCGCGCGCTCGAGCTGTTCAAGATCGACCGCGCCGGCTGGGCCGTGGCCGAGTGGAACGATGCGCTGAACCGTTTCGACGACACCCAGCGGCGCCTGGCGGTGGAAGTGGCCAGCAACAACGGTTGGTTCGACCGCGCGGTGTTCGGGCTCGGCAAGCGCCCGGAGGAACAGCGCCTGTACACGCTGCGCTTCCCGTTGCACCACGCCGAGACCATCCGCCGCGAAGCCGGCAGGAACGCGATCGACCCGGCCTGGGTCGCCGCCGAAATCCGCGCCGAGAGCGTGTTCAACCCCAACGCCCGCTCGCCGGCCAATGCGATGGGCCTGATGCAGGTGGTGCCGGCCACCGGCGCCAGCGTTGCCCGCAACCTCGGCCTGGCCGGCTACGGCGGCGCCGCCAGCCTGTACGACCCGGACACCAACATCGCCATCGGCACCGCCTACCTGCGCCAGTTGCTCAACACCTACGGCCTGCCCTACCTGACCATCGCCGCCTACAACGCCGGCCCCGGCCCGGCCGCGCGCTGGCAGAGCCAGCGCCCGGGCCACGATGCCGACTTCTGGATCGAGACGGTCAGCTACAAGGAAACCCGCGAGTACGTGGCGCGCATCCTGGCCTTCAGCGTGATCTACGACTGGCGCCTCAACGGCGACGCCCTGCCGGTCACCGAACGCATGCTCGGCAAGCTGGACGCGCCGCGGAAGAAGTTTGTGTGTACGGCCGCCGATGCGGCGGCCGGGAATCGGGAATAGAGAATGGGGAATCGCAACGGCGCATCGCGCGCAACCGCGCCGAACATTGGGTCAACACGCCAGCGCGACATCAGGCGAAGGGAATCTGCTTTTACCATTCCCGGTTCCCGACTCCCCATTCCCAGCACCCAATGAACATCTACCTCGTCGGCGGCGCCGTCCGCGACGCCCTGCTCGGTCAACCGCCCGGCGACCGCGACTGGGTGGTGGTCGGCGCCAGCGCGCAGCAGATGCTGGAGCTGGGCTACAAGCAGGTGGGCCGCGATTTCCCGGTGTTCCTGCATCCGCGCAGCGGCGAGGAATACGCGTTGGCGCGCACCGAGCGCAAGGCCGGGCGCGGCTATCACGGCTTCGTAGTACAGGCCGACCCGTCGGTGACGCTGGAAGAGGATCTGCAGCGGCGCGACTTCACCATCAACGCCATCGCCCGCGACGAGGCCGATGGGCGTCTGGTCGATCCGTATGGCGGCGCGCGCGATCTCGAGCAGCGGGTGCTGCGCCACGTCGGCCCGGCCTTCGCCGAGGATCCGCTGCGGGTGCTGCGCGCGGCGCGGTTCATGGCGCGGCTGGCGCCGCTGGGATTCGTCGTCGCGCCCGAGACCATGGAGCTGATGCGCACGATGGCCGCCGGCGGCGAACTGGAAACGCTGGTGCCCGAACGTGTCTGGCAGGAACTGCGGCGCAGCCTGACCTCGGCGCAGCCCTCGGCGTTCCTGCGCACGCTGCGCGAGGCCGACGCGCTGCGCTGGGTGCTGCCGGAGCTGGACGCGCTGTACGGGGTGCCGCAACGCGCCGAGTACCACCCCGAGGTCGACACCGGGCGCCATCAGGAGCTGGTCAGCGACATGGCCGCGCGGCTGGCGCCGGGCGATGCGCTGATCGGCTTCGCCGCGCTGACCCACGACCTGGGCAAGGCGCTGACGCCGCCGGAGGAATGGCCGCGCCACCTGATGCACGAGCAACGCGGCCTGGCGCCGCTGCGCGCGCTGAGCGAACGTCTGAAGGTGCCGCAGGAGCACCGGCAACTGGCCGAGATCGCCTGCCGCGAGCATCTGAACGTGCATCGCCTGGCCGAATTACGCGACCGCACCGTGCACGAACTGCTGCAGCGCTGCGACGGCTTCCGCAAGCCCGAGCGCGTCGCGCAGTTGGCCACGGTGTGCGAGGCCGACAAGCGCGGCCGTCTCGGCAGCGAGGACGCCGATTACCCGCAGGGCCGCACGCTGCAGCGCCTGCATGCGGCGGCGCTGGCGGTGAACGCGCGCAACCTGGCGGCGCAGGGCCTGAGCGGCCCGCAGATCGGCGAGGCGCTGGCCAAGGCACGGATCGCGGCGATCGCCGCGGCGCGGCCTTCGGCAACGCGGTCGGGAGAGCACGCGGGCTAGTGTTCTGCTGCCACCATCAAGGTTCGTGCGCCCGCAGCTCGCGGAATCCCGAATCGATCGCGGCCGGGTCGGCGAACTCCACCCGCAGACCCTTGGCGGCAAGCGCGAGTACCTCAGCGTCATCGACGGCAGTGCCGCTCAAGCGCGCGATCAGCGGACCCAGCACCGCGGTGGCGAACGCGCGGGACAACGCTGCGCGACATGCCAGATCGGAGACATCCGCGGGGATGGCGCTGGCCGCCGCCAACAGATGCGCGATCACGAGCCGACCGCTCTGCCATGGCAACCGCACGAGGCTTCATTCCCTGACGTAGGCGCCGTTCTTCCACGCCGCGAAACCGGCACGAAACGCCTTCAGGAGCACGCCGGCGACATGCGGGTTGAACCCGGCAGGTGCGGCCGGATGCCGCGAATTTTCGGCAAATCGCCGGTGCAGCAACATCATTCCCACCGACAGCTTCATCAACCACAGATGCGCTTCATCGTCCGCGACCGCGGACCAGTCCTCCGACAGGCGCTGTTCCAGCCGTCCGAACTGGGCGTTGGCCTGCGGATCGGCAGGCGCCTTGAAATCGCAGAGCCTGGCGAAGCTGCCGGCATCGCCGAGCAACACCCGGCCCGCAGCTTGATGGCGTTGCGCCAGCCAGCGCGGAATCACATGCTCGCCGGCGCCTGACACCGAGATCCCGGTGAAGAGGCAGGCCGCGTCCATCGGCTCGTCGAGATAGCGGCTCGGTTCCATGCATCACCGCCTGCGTTGTCAGCGACCACCACTGTACAACGCGCACGGCAGCACGCGCGCGCAGCCGGAGCGCCGCCGCCTACTCCATCGCGCCCGCGATCCAGGTATGCCGGACCTGCAACGCGTCGTCCAGCAGCACCAGGTCGGCCTGGTAGCCGGGCGCGATGTGGCCGTAACGGTGGTCCAGGCCCACGCACTGCGCCGGGTACAGCGAGGCCATGCGCGCGGCTTCTTCCAGCGGCACGCCCAGCCACTGCACGCTGTTGCGCACCGCGCTGGCCATGTCCAGCGCCGAGCCGGCCAGGGCGCCGGCGGCGTTGCGCACCACGCCGTCGATGGCGGTGATGGTTTCGCCGTACAGGTCGAACGCGGGGCTGTCGGCGCCGACCATCGGCATCGCATCGGTGACCAGGAACACTGTCCCGCGCGGCTTGGCCGCCAGCGCCACGCGCAGGCTGGCCGGATGCACGTGCACGCCGTCGACGATCACCCCGCACCAGGCGTTGCGGTCTTCCAGCGCCGCGCCGACCACGCCGGGATCGCGTCCCTGCAGCGGGGTCATGGCGTTGTACAGATGGGTGAAGCCGCAGATGCCGGCGTCCAGCCCGGCACGGGTCTCTTCATAGCTGGCGGCGGTGTGGCCGGCGAACACGCGCGCACCGGCCGCGGCCAGGGTGCGGATGCTGGCCGACGGCACGCGCTCCGGTGCCAGGGTGATCAGGGTGACGCCGTTGTCCAGCGAGGTGGCCATGGCCAGTTCGTCGGCGTCGGGCACGCGGAACTTGTCGGCGTTGTGGGTGCCCTTGCGCGCCGGCGCCAGGTACGGCCCTTCCAGGTGGATGCCGAGCACGCCCGGCACCCCCTCGGCGATGGCCTGGCGGGTGGCGGCGATCGCCGCGCGCATCACCTCCACGTCGTCGCTGATCAGCGTCGGCAGGTAGCCGGTGGTGCCGTAGCGGCGATGGCCCTGGCCGATGCGGCGCAGCGCCTCGACGTCGGTGCGGTTGTTGAACAGCACGCCGCCGCCGCCGTTGACCTGCAGGTCGATGAAGCCCGGCAGCAGGCTGCCGCCGCCCAGGTCGTGCTGCACCGGCGCTGCCGCCACGCGCGGGTCGGCGTCGTCGAGCAGGGCGAGGATGCGCCCGCCCTCCAGCAGCACGCTGACGCCGTCGAGGAACCCGTCCTCGCCGAGCACGCGCGCGTTGCGCAGCGCCACCGTGGTCATCAGACGGTCTCCGTCACTTTGTTCAGATGCGGCGGCAGGTCCGGGTTGTAGCCGCGGCGCAGCGCCAGGGCGTTGATCGCACGGTAGAAGCTCTGGATCGCCAGCAGCGGCGCGCACGCCGGGTGCGGCGCGGCGACCAGCGGCAGGTCGCCGCCGGCGCTGGCCAGCCACACCTGCGCGCCGCGGCCACGGAACTCCTCGGCCAGGCGCCGGGTGCCCTCGCCGGCTTCGTCCGGCTGGTCGAATGCCAGCACCGGGAAACCCGGGCCGACCAGGGCCATCGGCCCGTGCTTCACTTCCGCCGAGCTGTAGGCCTCGGCGTGCAGGCCGCAGGTCTCCTTGAACTTCAGCGCCGCTTCCTGCGCCGCCGCCAGGCCCAGGCCGCGGTCGAGCACGAACAGGTTGTGCGCCTCGACCAGGCCGTCGGTCAGCGAGCGCCAGTCGGCCTGCCAGGCCGCACGCAGCGCCTGCGGCAATTCCTGCAGTGCGCCCAGCAGCGCCGGGTCGTTCTTCCAGTGCGCGCCGAGCTGCAGGATCGCCGCCAGCGAGGCCAGGTAGCTCTTGGTCGCGGCCACGCTCTTCTCCGGGCCCGCGCCGAGCGGAATCACCGTGTCGGCCAACTGCGCCAGCGGCGAATCCTCGACGTTGACCAGGGCCACCACGCGCGCGCCGGCGTCCTTGGCGGCCTGCGCATTGCGCAGCAGGTCCGGACTCTTGCCCGACTGCGAGATCACCAGGTACAGGGCCCCGCGCAACTGCAGCGGCGCCTCGTACACCGACCCCACCGACGGCGAGGCCGAGGCGGTGACCACGCCGAGCTGGGTCTCGAACAGGTACTTGGCGTAGGTGGCGGCGTGGTCGGAGCTGCCGCGCGCGCAGGTCACCACGAACGGCGGCGGGTCGGCACGCAGCGACGCGGCGAGCGCGCTCACGGTGGCGTGGTTGCGTTCGAACTGCGCGGCGACGACCGCGGCGGCTTCCGCGGCTTCGCGGAACATCAGGGTTTCGGTTTCGGAGGGCAGCGCCATGGGCAGGATCACGTGGGGTCTGGGGAGGAGGAACGGCGGGAATGCGGCTGCATGGGCGCGGTCGAGCCGCGCACCACCAGTTGCGGCACGAAGCCCTGGTTGTGCACCGGCGCCGGATGGTCTTCGTAGGCATCGCTGCGCAGCTGGCTGATCAGCAGCCGCGCGGCGTGGCGGGCGATGTCTTCGGTGGCCTGCTTGGCGGTGGTCAGCGGCGGCCACGACTGGCGCGAGAACGGGCTGTCCTCGAAGCCGGCGATGGACAGGTCGTAGGGCACGTTCATGCCCGCCGACTTGGCCGCGGCCAGCACGCCGGCGGCGATCTCGTCGTTGGAGCCGAAGATCGCGGTCGGTGGTTCGCGCAGCGCCAGCAGGCGGCGGGCGCCGCGGAAGCCGTCGTCGAAGGTGTAGTCGCCGGGGATCACCAGGTGCTTGTCCAGGGTGATGCCGTAGTCCTTCAGCGCCGCCTCGTAGCCGGCATAGCGCTCGCCGCTGGAGCGATGCGAGGTGCCGCCCCACAGGAAGCCGATGCGCTGGTGGCCGAGCTGGATCAGGTGCTCGGTGATCTCGTAGGCGGCGTCGCGGTCGTCGACGTAGACGCACGGGCCGTCCTGCGGATCCTCGGTGGCGGCGATGATGCGCACGGTCTTGATCCCGCGCGCGGCCAGCGCCGCGACCAGGTCGGCACGCTCGGACATCGGCGCGGTCAGCACCAGCCCGGCCAGGCGCGAGCGCTGGGTCCACTCGGCCAGTTCCTCGGCGAGCATCGGCGCGGTGGAATCGCAGGGGTGGATCTGCAGGCCGAAGCCGGTCTCGCGGCAGGCGGCGAGCACGCCGTTCTGCACGCCGATGATGTGGTACGGGTTGGGGTTGTCGTACACCAGCCCGATCACGAACGGGGTGCCGCTGCGCAGGTTGCGCGCCGACGGATCCGGCTCGTAGTCGAGTTCGGCGATGGCGTGCAGCACGCGCGAGCGCGTGGCCTGCATCACCGACGGTTCGTTGTTGATGACCCGCGAAACGGTCTTCAGCGACACCCGCGCCCGTTCGGCGACGTCTTTGATGGTGGGTCTGCGCATTGGATAGGTTTGCCGAGTTGGAGAAAAGCGCGTCAGCTCACCGCGCGCCCTGGCCGACGCGGTGACCTCGCAGCGCGAAGAACAGGATGTACAGGTAGCAGGCGATCATCAGGCCGGCGAAGACCACCTGGAAATCGAAGGACTCCTTCAGATGGGCGAACAGCTGCGGCACCGCGGCGCCGCCCACGATGCCCATGATCAACAGCGCTGCGCCCTTTTCGGTGAACTTGCCCAGCCCCTTGATGGCCAGCGGGAAGATGGCCGGCCACATGATGGCGTTGGCGAATCCGAGCGCCGCCACGAACGCCACCGAGACATAGCCGCCGGTCACCATCGCGCACAGCGAAAACACGATGCCGAGGCAGGCCGAAATGGACAGGTACTTTTCCTGGGAGATGTACTTCGGGATCAGCACCAGGCCGAGCAGGTAGCCGGCCAGCATGCAGGCCAGGGTGCCGATGGTGAAATATTTCGCGTAGTCGAGCGAGAGACCGAGGCTGTTGCCGTAGATGCCGATCGCATCGCCGGCCATCACCTCGGCGCCGACGTACACGAAGATGCACAACGCGCCCAGCCACACGTGCGGAAACGCGAAGATGCTGTCGCGGCTGCGCTCGTCGGAGGCCGATGCGTTCGCCGTCTCGGGGCTGATCTCGGGCAAGGGCGAAAACAGGATGGCGACGGAAAGCACGGCCAGGATGCCGGCGATCGCCATGTAAGGGCCGTGGATGCGGCTAGCGAACTCCTGCAACAGCAACTCCTTCTGCGCCGGCAGCACCTGTTCGATCTGCGTCGAAAAATCCTCCATGCCGTGCAGGACCACCTTCGCCAGTCCATACGTGGCCAGCGCGCCCGCCACCTTGTTGCAGATGCCCATCAGCGCGATACGGCGCGCCGCGCCGTCGATCGGCCCGAGAATGCTGATGTACGGATTGACCGCGGTCTGCAGCAAGGCCAGGCCGCCGCCGATGATGAAGATGCCGCTCACCGCGCCCACGTAGGAACGGGCATTGGTGAACTGGCCGAAGATCGCGGCGCCGATCGCCATGATCAGCAGGCTCAGCGCCAGGCCCTTCTTCATCCCGGTCAGCTTCAGGATGAGCGAAGAAGGCAATGCCAGGCAGAAGTAGGAAATGTAGAACGCACTCGGGATGAGGAACGCGAAGGTGTCGCTGACATTGAAGGCGACCTTGGCGAACAGGATCAACGGCCCGTTGATCCAGGTAAAGAAGCCCATGATGAAGAACAACAGGCCGACGATGGCGATGGAAGCGTAGGGACTGGCGGGCCGTGCGGTGGTCATGGGCGGCGTGCTCCGGGAGGGCGCGGGGATCGGCGGTCAGCGTCGCAGTTCGGCGACGAAGTCGTAGTAGTCGTTGTGGCAATAGGTGTCGGTCAGTTCGATCGCGCTGCCGTCGCGGGTGTAGCCGACCCGCACCACGTGCAGGATCGCCTCGCCTTCCTTCATGCCGAGATGGCCGGCCAGCCGCGCCGGCAGGTTGATGGCGCGGAAGTATTGCAGCGCCCGCACCACCGGGGTGCCGCGCTCGTCCAGGTAGCTGTAGAGCGAATCGGCAATCGCGTGCGGATCGGGCACCACGTGCTGCGGCAGCACCGCCTTCTCGTAGGCCATCACCCGGCCGTCGGCGCTGCGCAGGCGGGTCAGCGCCGCGACGACGGTGTCCGGGGACAGGCCAAGACGCAGGATCTCCTCGCCATGCGCCGGGCGCGTGCGCCGCTCCAGCCAGCGCGTGCCCGGCTCCAGGCCCTTCATGCGCAGGGTTTCGCTGAAGCTGGCCAGGCCGCTGAGCTGGTGCTGGATGTGCGAGGTGACGAAAGTGCCGGCGCCCTGCCGGCGCGACACCAGGCCTTGTTCGACCAGCGCATCCACGGCCTGACGCAGCGTGACCCGCGACACCTGCAGGTACTCGCACAGCTGCCGTTCGGCCGGCAGCGCCTCGCCCGGCTTCCATTGCCCGCCCTTGATCGCCTCCACCAGCTTGCTGGCCAGTTGCAGGTACAGCGGCGTCGGCGCGTCCGGGTCCACGGCCAGCGCATGCAGGCGTGGATCGGCCTGCGGCTTGGGCTTGGTCATGGCGCGCTCTCCAGTCCGCATGGATTCATTATGTCCAATATAGTACCAATCGGCGGGCTGTGCACGTCGCGCCACAGCACGCGGCGCAGGCCCAGATCGACAGCGCTGCCCGACCACGGCAACAGCGCAGTGGCGCGTCACCCCGAAACTCGCGGCGGCGAGTCGCCCAGGCCCCCTGGCCTCGGGCCGCGCCCTGCGCACAGCGAGCGGCCGATTCCCGCCAGCGCTGGCGCCCATGTCCAGGTGGCGGTCATGACCGATGCCGATGGATCATGTGCCGGTATCCGCCCTTCGACAAGCTTGGGTGCACCGCCGCAAACCGCACCGTTGTCACCGGCGGGCACGAATTTGTCTACAAGCCACAAGACCAATCGCGGTGATGCCTGGCAGAGGTCTGAACCACCGCCCCTGCGACCGCCCGGATCGCGATAAATCCCCGGAAATCGGCCCAAGTCATCGACGTGAAGGCCGGTATGCGACCCGACACGCCGCAGCGCGATCCCGGACACGACAGGTCGGTTTTGCCCCGCCACCGGGGCCACCCCGCCGCGGCATCGCGTTGACATCGTTGTCACCGGATCGTAAAGGTTC
The DNA here is from genome assembly GCF_000364685.1 of Xanthomonas sp. SHU 166. Classification (NCBI taxonomy): domain Bacteria; kingdom Pseudomonadati; phylum Pseudomonadota; class Gammaproteobacteria; order Lysobacterales; family Lysobacteraceae; genus Xanthomonas; species Xanthomonas sp. SHU 166. Next base: position 3,783 of record NZ_AQOJ01000066.1, on the reverse strand, counting down.
TGCACGCTTCGCAACGAATTCGGCACAAACACGGCGTCCGCGGCCCCAGGGGAATCGGCATCGGTCCGCGCCGCCAGGCAGCACGCAAGTCCGTCCCGCACCGTCGGCTACGCCGACGGTGCCCATCCATGAATGATGAGGAGAGACATCATGCGTCACCGCCCGTCCGTCCTGTCGGCCGCCATCGCCGCCAGCGTCCTCGCCTTCGCCGCGCAGGCGCAGCAGGCCGATTCCGCCGCCACCGATCTGGACGCGGTCCAGGTGGTCGGCATCCGCGCCAGCCTGGAGAAGTCGCTGGACACCAAGCGCAACAACGTGACCGTGTCCGAGGCGATCACCGCCGAGGACATCGGCAAGTTCCCCAGCACCAACGTCGCCGAGGCGTTCGCGCAGATTCCCGGCGTCACCATCGACCGCCGCTTCGGCCAGGGCGAGCGGGTCAGCATCGACGGCACCGATCCCAGCCTCAACCTGTCGTTCCTGGACGGCCACCCGGTGGCGCAGGCGATCTGGCTGTACGGCGAGCAGCCCAACCGCGGCTTCGACTACACCCTGCTGTCGCCGCAGATTCTGGGCCGCGCGGAGATCGTCAAGTCCACCGAGGCGCGGCTGACCGAAGGCAGCCTCGGCGGCACCGTGCTGATGCATACCCGCCAGCCGCTGGACCTGAAGGCCAACGAGATCGCCGGCTCGGTCGGCTACAGCTACAGCCAGCAGGCCAGCGAGGGCAAGCCGAACGCCTCGCTGCTGTACAGCTGGAAGAATCCGCAGGAGACCTTCGGCGTCGCGGTGTCCGCGCAGCATTACGAGGAACGCGTGGACCGCCAGGGCCTGGAAGTGTTCGGCTACGCCAAGGCCGGCAGCTTCGCCAATGCCGCCGGCGTGCCGGCCGATGCGGACGTGCCCAACTCGATCAACGCCGCCTGGTTCCAGCAGGACCGCAAGCGCGACAGCGCAGTGGTGAATCTGCAGCTCAAGCCCAGCGACGCGCTGGAGTTCAACCTCAGCGGCCTGTACATCAAGGAAGACTTCGACAACTACAACCAGTCGATGTACAGCTTCCTCACCTGGAACCCGGGCACCGTGGCCGCGGTCGACGCGCTGGGCGACGTGCACAATGGCGTGGTCAACAGCGGCCATTCCAGCGCCAACGCCAATGCGGGCGGCGGCACGGTGATCTACGACAACAACGTGCGCCAGTCGCAGGTGACCACCAAGGGCCTGGACCTGCGCGGCGCCTACCGCGGCGAACGCTGGACCTTGCGCGGCCAGGTCGGCCAGAGCAAGTCCGACAACGACCACCTGGCGCAGTACTTCATCGAGCCGTTCTACAACGGCGGCTTCCGCTGGGATCTGGACCGCGGCATCCGCTTCGACGATCCCACCGCCGCGCGCAACCCGGCCAACTGGGGCTCGGCCGGTGGCTGGATCGGCAACAACGGCGTGTTCTCCACCCAGAGCAAGGATCGCTACGGCCAGCTCGATCTGGACCTGCAGTTCGACGGCGTGTTCAACCAGTTGCTGGTCGGCGTGCGCCAGGGCAAGCACGACGAGGACTTCGCGCTGAACGTGTACGGCGGCGTCACCCCGGCCACCCTGGCCGACATCGGCACCATCGGCCTGACCGACATCCGCGGGTTCTATCCCGACCACGGCCAGCACGTACAGGCCGGGCGCGGCAACGTGATCGACTGGATCCGCAACAGCCCGGTCGACTACGCCAATCCGGACCCGTCCAGCTACCTCAACAACACCTGGGCGCTGCAGCAGACCAACAACGCCGGCTACGTGCAGCTGAACTTCTCAAACGCCGGCCTGCGCGGCAACCTGGGCCTGCGCTACGTGCGCTCCAAGACCGAAGGCAGCGGCTTCGTCTACAGCGGCACGCCGACCCTGCAGGATCTGGACAGCAAGTGGCAGACCCGCACGCAGACCGAACACTTCCTGCTGCCGTCGCTGAACCTGGCCTACGATACCGACAACGACTGGGTGTTCCGCTTCGGCGCCGGCAAGGTGATCGCCTGGGCGCCGTACAACCAGATGGTCAACAACACCTTCCTCAACGACACCATGCTCACCGGCAGCGGCGGCAATGCCGCGCTGTCGCCCTACGAATCGTGGAACTTCAACCTCTCGGCCGAGTACTACTTCGCTCCGCAGGCGGTGGTGGCGTGGTCCCTCTTCTACAAGAAGATCGACAACTACATCGACACCTCGGCCACCATCGAGCGCCAGTACAACGCGATCCGCGACACTTCGCCGCAGACCTGGGCGCAGATGCTCGGCAGCAACGGCTGCACCGCCGACGGCTACTGCGACTACAGCATCCAGCGCCCGCGCAACGCCGGCACCGGCAAGGTCAAGGGCTTCACCCTGGCCTACCAGCAGCCGTTCGGCGACAGCGGCTTCGGCCTGTCGGCCAACTACACCTATGCCAGCGGCGAGAACAACAGCGGCAACCCGCTGCCCTACCAGTCGCGCAACAGCGTCGCCTTCAGCCCCTACTACGAGAAGGGACCGTGGAACGCGCGGATCGGCCTGAACTGGCGCGACAGCTACCTGGCCGGCGGCTACGTCGCCGGCGCCGCGCCGGCCAGCGTCGACGCCTACACCGACCTGGGCGCGAGCGTGGGCTATGCGTTCAACGCGCAGTGGTCGCTGCAACTGGACGCACAGAACCTGCTGGACGAGGAATACCTGCAGTACCTGGGCGACAAGGACCACCCGGTCGGGCGCTACCACAACGGCCGCCGCTACATGGCGACGCTGCACTTCAAGTTCTGAGCGTGAGGCTTCACCTGCGCTGCGGCATCATCGCCGCGGCGCAGGTGCGCACAGACCAGTGGACGCAGCGCCGGCGCGCGACCGCCGGCGCATGCACGGGCACGCTTCAGCGCGGGAACTGCACGTGTCCGTCGGCGAAGTACACGCCCTTGTCGCCCTGGCTGGGCAGCGCGCCGAGGGTGTCGGTGACCACCTGGCCGCGGATGTCGGTGAGGCGGATCTCCAGCAGTTGCGCGCCCATCTGCTCGCCGACGAAATGGTTGTACGCGGTCTTCGGCAGGCTCACCCAGTCGCCGTTCTTCCTGTATTCGAACTTCACCACCGGATAGCGGTGGTTGCGCACCTGGATCGCCGCCCAGTATTGCGAACTGCCCTCCTTGATCCGGTACACCACGTTGCCGGTGACCGGCGCGGCCACCACCTGCCAGCGGATCGGGATGCGCCCGGCGCTGGTGTCGCCGATCGCGGCGAAGGCATTGGGCGACAAGTCCAGCCCGCAGTCGGCGCCTTCCGGATACAGGTCGGTGACGTACACGGTGACCGTGCCGCGCGGTCCCTGCACCTGCAGGTAGGCACCGGCCAGCGCCGCCTGGATTCCGCCGTCATTGAGCTGCGTCGGGTTCAGCGCGGCGATCGTGGCGGTCGGGTCGATGGGATCCAGCAGCAGCGCGCCGCCGGAATAGCCGGAACTGGTGTAGGTGGCGGTGCCGCTGCAGACATCGTTCCAGGCAGCGTTGGCGGGTGCGGCGGCACTGATGGCCAGGCACAGCGCGGCGAACAGGCCGGCGCCGCGCGCGGCACGGGGGGAGTAGCGTGCTTGCATGCGTGTTCTCCTGCACAGGCGCGCGGAGTCGCCGCGCGGCGACCGGACACCTGCCCGGCGCCGGCACTCTAGGCCGCGGTACGCGTGCCGCGCCTTGCGCGCGGCCTGGGATTCCACAACTTGGCCGACGCCGTAGACCGCGCGGCCACGTCGCTCAACGGCGGCTGCCGCGCTCC
>NZ_AQOJ01000065.1:0-4009 GCF_000364685.1 Xanthomonas sp. SHU 166 | reverse complement strand
GGTGGCGCCGCAGTTCCGGGCCACCGCGCCGGCCGCGACCGCACTGGTGGCGACTTCGGTGGTGGTGACGGCGCTGCTGGTGCCGCCGCTCACCGCCGCCTATGCGCGCAGGATGGCGCGGACCGCGTCGCCGCCGGCGCCAGACGCCTGACCCGTGTGGCGATCCGCGACCGTGGCGGCGCGCTTTGCGCGACAATACGCGGATGCCGATGCACCCCACCACCAAAGCCCAGCTGCAAATCCATTTCTGCGTCCTGCTGTGGGGGATCACCGCGATTCTCGGCAAGCTGATCACCCTGCCCGCGCTGCCGCTGGTGTGGTGGCGGATGCTGATGGTGGTGGCCGCGCTGGCGCTGCTGCCGCGGGTGTGGCGCGGACTGGCGGCGCTGACGCCGAAACTGGCGCTGGGCTATGCCATCGTCGGCGCCCTGGTCGGCCTGCACTGGCTCACGTTCTACGGCGCGATCAAGCTGGCCAACGCCTCGGTCGCGGCGACCTGCATCGCGCTGGCGCCGGTGTTCACCGCGGTGATCGAACCGTGGGTGGCGAAGCGGCCGTTCCGCCCCAGCGAACTGGTCTTCGGCCTGGCGGTGCTGCCCGGCGTGGCCCTGGTGGTCGGCGGGGTGCCGCACGGGATGCGCGCCGGCGTGGCCGTCGGCGCGGTGTCGGCGCTGCTGGTGGCGGCCTTCGGCTCGCTCAACAAGCGCCTGGTCGACCATGCCGATCCGCTGACCGTGACCGCACTGGAACTGGGCGCCGGCACCCTGACCCTGACCGCGCTGGCACCGTTGCTGCCGTTCGTGCTGCCGGCGCTGAGCGGGCCGTTGCTGGTGCTGCCCAGCCTGCACGACACCGCGCTGCTGCTGGCGCTGGCGCTGCTGTGCACGCTGCTGCCGTTCGCCCTGGCCCTGGTCGCATTGCGCCGGCTCAGCGCCTACGCGGTGCAGCTGGTCACCAACCTGGAACCGGTCTACGCGATCGTGTTCGCGATCGTGCTGCTGGACGAGCAGCGCCAGCTCACCGGGCTGTTCTACCTCGGCGTGGCGGTGATCCTGGGCGCGGTGTTCCTGCATCCGCTGCTGACCCGCACGCGTCCGGTGCAACACCCGGAGCTGCTGGCCACCTGCGAGGCGAAGAACGTGGTGGAGTGAGCGCTGGGGCGCTCACTCCGGGATTGGGGATTGGGGATTGGGGAGTCGGGATTGGCCCCGCTCCGCGCAGTTGCGGCATCACCGCAGGCCAACGCGAAGGGCACGGCATGCTGGGGAACTAGCCCCTCTCCCCCCGGGAGAGGGGTTGCGGTGAGAGTACGGCGCGAAAGCGTCTGCGTCGTCTGCGTTCGCGAGGCGACGCGCCTACCCCTGCGGGGGAATTTTTCCCCTAGAACAAGGAGGAATCTGAGGATCGTCCCGGAATGACGTGGCGTACTTACGCCGCCAGCGACACGCAGTCGCGGCCGGCACGCTTGGCCTGGTACAGGCCCTGGTCGGCGCGCTTGAGCAGGTCCTCGGCGCTCTCGCGGCCCTGCAGCGTGGCCACGCCGATGCTGGCGGTGAGCGGCACGCCGAGCTGCAGCAGACTGGTGTCCTGGCGCAGGCGCTCGCAGGCGCGCATGGCCTGCGCCGCGTCCATCGCCGGCAGCAACAGCGCGAACTCGCCGCCGCCGTAGCGCGCCACGACGCTCTCGGGCGGCAGGCGCGCGCGCAGCATGTCGGCCAGCGCCAGCAGCGCCTCATCGCCCTTGTCGTGACCATGCAGGTCGTTGACGCTCTTGAAGTAGTCCAGATCCAGAATCGCCACGCTGAGCGGCGCCGAACCCGGCTGCGCCGCCTCGGCATGGATCATCAACGCGGTGGCGAAGGCGCGGCGGTTGAGCAGGCCGGTCAGCGGATCGGTGCGCGCCTGTTCCAGCAGTTCGGCGTTGAGCGATTCCAGCGATTCCTGGTACTGCAGCAGCTGTTGCTCGTACCAGGCGCGTTCGCGCAACTGCAGCGCCAGCGCATGGCTGCTGCGGCGCAGTTCGATCAGCTGCATCACCTGCCGCGACAGCGCCTGCAGCGCCGCCAGTTGTTCCGGCTGCAGGGTGCGCGGACGGTTGTCGAGCACGCACACCGTGCCGACCGGCAGGCCCTCGCGGGTCAGCAGCGGCGCGCCGGCGTAGAAGCGCACACCGCCCTCGGTGACCAGCGGATTGTGCTGGAAGCGCGCATCGGCGGTGGCGTCGGCGACCACCATCACCTGTTCCGGGGTCAGGATGGTGTGCCCGCAGAACGACTCGTCGCGTGCGGTGCTCAACAGGCAGACGTTGCGCTGCGCCTTCAGCCACTGGCGCTCGTCATCGACCAGCGAGATCAACGCCGAGGGCGTGTCGCACAGCTTGGCGGCGATGCCGACCAGATCGTCGTAGGACGCTTCCGGTTCGGTGTCGAGGATCTGCAACGCGTGCAACGCCTGCAGGCGTGCGGCTTCGTTGTCGGGCTTGCGGGGCTTGATCACGGAATACCCGGCGGCGGCGATGGTTCGCGTTGCGCAGTATGGCCAAATCCGCGGCGGACGCCAGCCCTGGCGGGCGCGCCGCCTGTACGGTTGGGCCGCGCGGCGGCAGCCGAACGCCGACACTGCGACGTGGTTACCACTCCTGGCGCTGCGGCAGCAGGCCGCGCAGTTCCTGTTCGGTGAGATTGCGCCACTGGCCCGGCTTCAGCGCGCCAAGCTTGATGTTGTCGATGCGCACGCGGCGCAACTGGGTGACCCGGTAGTCGAACGCCGCGGCCATCAAGCGGATCTGCCGGTTGAGCCCCTGCTCCAGCACGATGCGGAAGCCGAACTTGGCGATCCGCGCGGTGCGGCACGGCAGGGTCATCTGGTCGTGCACGCGCACGCCGCGCGCCATGCCGCGCAGGAATTCGTCGGTGACCGGCTTGTTCACCGCCACCAGGTATTCCTTCTGATGGCGGTTCTCCGCGCGCAGGATCTCGTTGACGATGTCGCCGTTGCTGGTCATCAGGATCAGCCCCTCGGACTCCTTGTCCAGGCGCCCGATCGGGAAGATGCGCTGCTCGTGGCCGACGAAGTCGACGATGTTGCCCTTGACCGCGCTCTCGGTGGTGCAGGTCACCCCGACCGGCTTGTTCAGCGCGATGTAGACGTGGCGGCGCCCACTCTTGGCCTTGGCGCGCGCGCGCAGCGGCTGCCCGTCGACCTTGACCTCGTCGCCCTCGCCCACCACCGAACCGACCCCACCCGGCTGGCCGTTGACGGTGACCCGGCGCGCGGCGATCAGCCGATCGGCCTCCCGGCGCGAGCAAAACCCGGTCTCGGCGATGTGCTTGTTGAGGCGGACGGACATGGGCTGGGAGCTGGGAATGGGGAATGGGGAATGGCAACAGCGGGCTGCTGCCGGCTGGGCCATGGCTAACGTCGGGAACGACGGCAGGGAGCGGCAGCGGGGACGCCCCCCATTCCCGATCCCCTACTCCCTATTCCCGGCCTCTCAGCGCTTCGGCGGTCCCTTGCGCGGCGGCCGGTCGGCGGCGAAGCGGCCGGCCGGGCGCGGGCCGGCGGCGTTGGGCTTGCCGCCGGGCTTGCCGGTACGGGCGAACTTCGGCTTGAACGGCGCGCCGCCGGCATCGTCGCCGTCGAGCTTGCGCATCTGCAGTTGCTGGCCGGACACCCAGACCTTCTTCAGGTGCGTCAGCAGCTCGCGCGGCATGTCCGCCGGCAGGTCCAGCACCGAATGGTCGTCGTGGATGTCGATGCGGCCGATGTACTTGCTCTCCAGCCCGGCCTCGTTGGCGATCGCGCCGACGATGTTGGCCGGCTTGACCCCGTGCTGGTGGCCGACCTCGATGCGGTAGGTCTCCATGCCCACTTCCGGCGCGCCGCGCGGCGCTTTCGGCGCCTTGTCGCGGCGCGGCGCCTCGAAGCTGCCGACGTCGCGGTGGTAGTCGAAATCCTCGCCACGCGCGGCCGGGGCCGGACGCGCCGGGCGCTCGCCGTCGTCGCGACA
>NZ_AQOJ01000064.1:0-4532 GCF_000364685.1 Xanthomonas sp. SHU 166 | reverse complement strand
CGGGCAGGGTTATGGTTACGGCGCGCAGTGGCGCCCGGCGCAATCGCCGTTGGGTTTGCGCGTGGAAGAGGCGCCTGCAGCGTACGCGGCGCTGTACGCGCCCACCGCCGACGCGGGAAGCGCCGCCAGCCTGCCGCGGCAGACCCAGGACCCTGCCGGCGGCCTGCCGCCGACTGCCGCCGACAGCGGCGTGCCGCCGCTCGGCTACGCCATCGCGCAATTGCACGGCATCTACATCCTGGCCGAGAACGCCGACGGCCTGATCGTGGTCGACATGCACGCCGCGCACGAGCGCATCGGCTACGAGCGCCTGAAGACCGCGCACGATGGCATCGGCCTGCATGCGCAGCCGCTGCTGGTGCCGATCACCCTGGCAGTCGGCGAACGCGATGCCGACACCGCCGAGCGCGAAGCGGAGACGCTGGCCGCGCTCGGGTTCGAGATCACCCGCAGCGGACCGCAATCGCTGCACGTGCGCAGCATTCCCGCACTGCTGGCGCAGGCCGAGCCGGAGGCCTTGCTGCGCGACGTGCTCACCGACCTGCGCGAACACGGCCACAGCGGCCGTGTCGCCGGCGCGCGCGATGCGCTGCTGTCGACCATGGCCTGCCACGGCGCGGTGCGCGCCAACCGCCGCCTCACCATTCCGGAAATGAACGCACTGCTGCGCGACATGGAAGCCACCGAGCGCTCCGGACAATGCAATCATGGGCGTCCGACCTGGGCGCGGTTCACCCTGGGCGAGATCGATCGTTGGTTCCTGCGGGGGCGGTGATGGACAAGCGGATGTGGACGACGGCGCTGCTGGCGGCGCTCGTCGCCTTGAGTGGTTGCGGCAAGCAGGCGCCGGCACCGGCCGCGCCGAAGGCGATGGACGCACGGTTCGTGGCCGATGAGCAGGCTTGGCGCGCGCAGCGCCAGCGCGAACTGCAGGCGCCGGACGGCTGGACCAGCCTGGTCGGCCTGCATTGGCTGGAATTGAAGGAGCACTACATCGGCAGCGGCCCGGACAGCGGCATCCGCCTGGCGGTGGGGCCGGCGAGGATGGCGCTGGTGTCGCAGGCGCAGCGCGAGGTGTACCTGACCCCCGAGCGCGGCGCCGCCCTCAGCGTCGCCGGCGCGCCGGTGCAGGGGCGGATCCGCGTGTACAGCGACCACGATCCGCAGCCGACGGTGATCGACTTCGACGACGGCAAGGGCAAGCTCAGCCTGATCGAACGTGGCGGTCGTTATGCGCTGCGGGTCAAGCACGCCGATGCGCCGACCCGGCTCGGTTTCGCAGGCGTGCCGTACTGGCCGCTGGCCGAATCCTGGCGCGTGCGCGGGCGTTTCGTGCCCAATCCACCGGGCACGACCCTGCCCATCGTCGACATCATCGGCGTCACCACGCCATCGCCGAATCCCGGTGCGCTGGAGTTCGAGCGCGGCGGCAAGCGCTACCGCCTGCAGGCGATCGGCGAACCCGGTCAGCCGCTGTTCGTGGTGTTCGCCGACCGCACCAGCGGTCACGGCAGCTACCCCGCCGGGCGCTTCCTGGACGTGGACCCGCCCGCGGCCGACGGCAGCGTGGTGCTGGATTTCAACCGCGCCTACGACCCGCCGTGCGCGTTCACCCCGTTTGCCACCTGTCCGTTGCCGCCGCCGGAGAACCGCCTCGACCTGGCGGTGGATGCCGGCGAGAAGGCCTACGCCGCCGCCCATTGACCCGAGGATGCCGATGACCCCGTTCCCGCGCCTGTTGCGCCGCCTGCTGCTGGGCCTGTCACTGTGCCTGGTGCTGCCGGCACTGGCCCGCACGCCGCCACCGGTGGCCGCGACGCCTGTCGCGCCCGCCGCCGCAGCGCCCACGGTGGTGCCGCCCACGCCGCTGTTGTGGAAGGTCAGCGGCCCGCGCGGCACGCTGTACCTGTTGGGCTCGTTCCACATGCTCAAGGCCGACGACTATCCGCTGGCGCGCGAAGTCGATGCGGCCTACGCGGCGTCGCCGCGGCTGCTGTTCGAACTGGCGCCGAAGGACGTGGACGCGCCGCAACTGGGCGCGCAGATGCTGCAGGCGGCGCAGCGCCACGACGGCAAGCGGCTGCAGGACGATCTGGACCCGGCGACCTGGGAGCGGCTGCGCCGCTATGCCGCCGGCCACGGCCTGCCGCTGGCGCAGATGAGCGGCTTCGAGCCGTGGTTCGTCGGCCTCAGCATCAGCATCGCCGACATGAAGGCGCAGGGCCTGGAGGCCGATGCCGGGCTGGATCGTCATTTCATGACACTGGCCTTGCAGGACGGCAAGAGTGCCGAGGGCCTGGAGACCGCGCAGGCGCAGATCGACCTGCTCGACGGCATGGACCCGGTGGAGCAGAAGCAGATGCTGACCGAAGCGCTGGACGATGCCGAGCAGGGCGCGGCGCAGACGCTGCGCCTGCACGATGCCTGGCGCCGCGGCGACGAGCGCCAGCTGTGGCAGGAGATCGGCGCGCAGATGAAGCGCGACTACCCGCGGCTGTACCAGCGCATCGACGTGGAGCGTAACCAGGCCTGGCTGCCGCGCCTAGAGCAGCGCCTGAAGGACGGTGGCGGCGACACCCTGGTGGTGGTGGGTGCGCTGCACCTGCTCGGGCCGGACGGCGTGGTCGAGGGCCTGCGTGCGCGTGGTTACAAGGTCGAGCGGATCTGCGGGAATTGCAAGCCGGCGAAGTCGCGCTGACGGGAAGGTGCGTCGCACGTGTGGTTGGCGTGCGCCCGCACCCTCATCCGCCCTGCGGGGCACCTTCTCCCGAGGGGAGAAGGGAGAGCAAAAGCCCCTCTCCCGTCGGGAGAGGGGGTGGGGTGAGGGTAGGGGTGCGAAGCGCCCCGCCGAACCTCACCCGGTCGCAATCCTCAGCGCGGACGCGACTTCGGTGCGGCGCCCGCCGGCGGTTCGCCAGGCTTGCCGGTGCCCACGCCAGCGGCCGGGCGGCCGAAGCCGGCGCCGAGGTTGCGCTGGAACTCCTGCCACAGTTCCAGGTTGCGCTCGGTGAGCTGGTTCATCATGGTCCACGGGGTCTGCCCCAGCAGGTTGCCCATCTGCTGGCGGAATTGCTGCTGCTGGTCGAGGAACACCTGCATGCTGCGCTCCAGGTAGTTGCCCATGAAGCCCTGCAGCGAGTCGCCATAGAAGCGGATGATCTGGCTGAGCAACTGCGTGGACAGCATCGGTTCGCCGTCCTGTTCCTGGTCGGCGATGATCTGCAGCAGCACTGCGCGGCTGAGGTCTTCGCCGGTCTTGGCGTCGCGGACTTCGAATTCCTCGCCGTCGATGATCAACTGGCGGACGTCTTCGATGGTGATGTAACTGGAGATCTCGGTGTCGTAGAGGCGGCGATTGGGATACTTCTTGATGATGCGAATCTCAGCCATGAAGCGATCGCTCTGTGACGGTAGGCGCGCAGCATGGCGCAGCGCAGCAGGGCTTGCAACCGCCGAAAGTACCTGAACACGCGGGTGCAGCAAAAAAATCATGCTGCGCAGCATTCGCAGCGCAGCAAACGTCCGCAGGCCGCCGTGGCGGCCATGCGGGATAGCGTTACCTCGCGCGAAAGCCGCCGCCTGAGCGATTCAGCCGCTCACCATCCCATGTGGTGGCCGCCGTTGATGTCCAGGTTCGAACCGGTGATCCACGCCGCTTCCTCGGCCACCAGGAACGCCACGGCATAGGCGATCTCCTCCGGCTTGCCGAGACGCCCGGTGGGAATGTCGGCGGCGATCTTGGCGCGGACTTCCTCCGGCACCGCCATCACCATGTCGGTGGCGACATAGCCGGGCGAGACCGTGTTGACGGTGATGCCGTAGCTGGCGTTCTCGCGCGCCAGGGAAATGGTGAAGCCATGCATGCCGGCCTTGGCCGCGGCGTAGTTGGCCTGGCCGTACTGGCCCTTGAGGCCGTTGATCGAGCTGATCTGGATGACCCGCCCCCAGCGCTTCTGGCGCATGCCCTCGATCACCGGGCGGGTGACGTTGAACACCGAGTTGAGGTTGGTGTTGATGACTTCGTGCCATTGCTCGGCGGTCATCTTGTGGAAGGTGGTGTCGCGGGTGATGCCGGCGTTGTTGACCAGGATCTCGACCGGGCCGAGTTGGCGTTCGACCTCACGCACCAGGGTCTGCGCGTGTTCGGGCGAGGCGACGTCGCCGGGGACGATGGCGACGTCGTGGCCACGTTCGCGCATGCGCTGCTGCCAGGCCAGGGCCTTGGCCTGGTCGCGGTAGTTGCTGGCCACGCGGTGGCCCTGCGCGGCCAGCCGCTCGCAGATTGCGGTGCCGATGCCGCCGGTGCCGCCGGTGACCAGCGCAACGCGTGATGTCATGGATGTCGCTCCGGATAGAAATGGTGGGAAAGGACGGCCGCGGCGCGGCCCAGGGTCCGATTCTAGTCAGCCTTGATGTCGCTGGGGATAGCCGGCGCGACTGGCGCCGCATCGTCCACGCGTCGGTCCTGCGCCGGCAACCGCGCCGGGTCGAAGGCGCGCAGCGCGGCGGCCAGCAGCGCCGGCACCGACCCG
>NZ_AQOJ01000063.1:0-2167 GCF_000364685.1 Xanthomonas sp. SHU 166 | reverse complement strand
CTTCGGTCTTGCTCACTCTTCGGCCCAGCGGGTCATAGCCGAAGCTGGCGATGCTTGCCGCCCCGTATTTGATTTTCTCGAACAACCGGTCGCGCGCGTTCCAGACTAGGTGTGCACGCCGTTGGAAAGCAAGTTGCCGTTGGTGCCGTAGCGTGGCGCCACTGGCTCTTTTAGATAGCCAAACTTAATAAATACACCTTCAAAAATCACCAAACCACAACAGTCGCGCTATACTTCACAGCAAAATCATAATTTTTCAATACGTCCACCCCGCCCCACCATGACCATGATAGTCACTAGAAATCACCACCAACCATGACTTCATATCCGCCAAGAAATCAATTGAATTAAAATCAGAAAATTTCCTTTTCTCGAAATCCGCAAAAAGCTGCAAGAAAATCTGTTCCGCCACGTAATTCATTCGATCATTCATTGACATTGAATCGGCGACCATCAAACGGTAATCCAACATTATATCAGTATACAACTCCCTTTTCTTCCTGTAGAACTTTGATCTTTGAGAGAACTCGAATTCATGCTCTCTACAAACCATTATTAAACTCAACCTCTCTACTTCCCCCCATAGAACCTCTGCTCAAAAAAGTCCACGCCCTCCAATAGAACATCAAGAATTCTAGGGGTATACGTTTCCCAATTTGCATCACAAGTCATCCAAATATTCACTTGCATCACCGCCTTATTTTATTACCCGCAGGAAGAATTCCATTTTGCACAGAAAAATTATCAATCTTCATGCGCTCTAAGGCCGACGCTTCTATTTTTATCTGCATATTCTGGAACGTATCGAAGACGTCCCGCACCCAAACCATCCAAATAAATTTTTATTATCGCATCGATGGATTCTGAGTGATCCCAAATTTCCACAATTAACTTTTTATCAAGCCAAGTCGTTGACATCGTAGCTGAACGCCTGGCTGTTGGCCCGCGTCTGCCGGTTGCTGTCGTCGAAGCTGTCTGTGAAAGCAGCCTGCAGCTCATAGGAATGAAAATTAAAGGTCTGCCAACACACTAAAGCTAAGATTCCGCGCTAAATTTTTCGCAAAACAACTTTTTAAGCTTCAACTGAACAAAACCATACCCCAAGACACTCCAGCTCTCCATATCAATCGGCTTTTCTTTAACTAAAATTTCACGCTCTACCACCGCAGGATTTAAATCGGACAAATAAACCAACCAAGCCCTATGGGAAATCACTTCCTCTCGAACAAAAACAGGTACTGGCCAATGGACCCGCTCCCATTCTTTCAGACCACCAAGAATAGGCCAGTCACAATTTAAAAGAGCCAAGTCGCCTATCAGCCAACATTTCGAAGCGTTCGACGCCTTGAGATTCTCGACATCCATCAGGGAGGGAAGGGATCGATACAATTTTCCAAAAAAATAAGCAAGCAAGACACCGCCTTGTGGCGCGACGCGTGCTACGACACCCACAGAGAAGCAGTTTTTTTCCAATGGTATAGAGAAAACTGAACCCTCTTTATAATTGACGCCTTTCAACCACCACCTCCCTCTTTCTTCAAAAATTCCTCAGCCGCTCTCATATACCCTTCCAACCTAGGGTTTTTCGGACTTATTGGACGAATTGCATCAAGCGGAGGATTATACGTATTGTGAATGATATTTTCCAACCCCCGCTGCTCAGCCCTCACGTCTGTTCTATAAACAGCCTCGAAAGCAAAATCCTTCATAATAGGGTCACGCGCATGTTCCATTTGCCTTCTAATCAAATTACTAGTCCGACCTGACCTCATTACCATTCCATCAATATTCTTAAGAACATATACACCGCCTTTCGCCAGATCATCAAGCTGACTGTAACCTCCACCTGGCAACACCACGCCCGCAAGTAGCAATCCCACCGACGCAAACTTTGCGGTACGGCTTGCACACGGATCCAGCAATGTCTTGCCCGTATCATAGATGTCATAAATACTTAATCCAACCTCGATAAGACCCCAAACAACAGGAATCAGGCACATTGGACAATTGCCGGAAGGATCCCGATAGCTCAACGGATCTCCATTCACATAAGCATATGAATTCGTGCCTCCGGCCAGCCCAATCGGATCCTCACTCAGGAAGCGTCCAACGCTGGAGGAGTAGTAACGTGCACGGTAGTAATAAAGCCCACTCGCATCCCGCTCCC
>NZ_AQOJ01000062.1:0-3230 GCF_000364685.1 Xanthomonas sp. SHU 166 | reverse complement strand
CGCACCGGCTCGGGCGCGCGCTCGGCCATCTCGCGCACGCGCTGCCCGGCGTCGCGGATCAGCGTGGGCAGCAGTTGCGCTTCCGGCAGGTGCTTCCAGTATTTCTGCGGCATCTCCTGGCGCATCATCGTCGGATTGAGCCGCGCCGGGTTGAAGATGTTGGCGTAGTAGGTGCGCCACAGCGTGTCCTGCGCGTCGTCGGCCGGCGCATCGGCGCGCTGCGCGCCGGCGCCGAACTGCAGCGCCTCGCCGTCCCAGCGCACACTGCGGTACGGGGTGAGGATCGCCCAGCGCATGCCGGCGAAGCGCCGCGCGAAGAACGGCGCCACGCGATCGACGATGTGGTGCTCCGGCTCGAACCAGGCGATGTAGGCCTCCTGCTCGCCCGGCACCTCGCGGAAGCGCACGAACGCCTTCATCTTGTGGCTGTCGCGGCGCACCGCCTGCGCCCATTGCTGGGTGCGGTGCACATCGGCATCGGTGACCCGCTGCAGCAGCGCGCGCTCGCCGCCGGCGATGCGCCACAGGAGGCGGTACAACAGGGCATGCCGCTGCGGATCGCGATGGCACAGCACCGCACCGGCCAGCGCCAGGAACTCGGCCGACACCCGCGGCGGTGGCACCTGCGCCGGCAGCGTGGCGACGTCGGTCCCGGCGAGCAGCCCGCCCTGCGCATCGCCGTCCCAGGCCAGCGTCTCCGGCGCCACCTGCGCACACCACGCCGCCCGCGCCACCGCCCGCCACGCCTCCAGGCTCCACGGCGGCACCACCTCAGCCTGGAACATGCCCCGCTCCACGCATCAGCTCACCGAAACGAATGCAGAACACAGCAACACAACCGCCAACACAGCATCCGCAACCATCGCCGTGCGTGCAGATGTTGCTGTTGCTGTTGCTGTTGCTGTTGCTCGTGATGTTGCTTTTAAAACTTCTCGCCTTAAAGCGAGCCGAGCACCGGAGTGGCGAGCGGCCGAAGAGGCGCCCTTGTTTGAGCGAAGCGAGTTTGGGCGCCGTGCCGCTCGCCGTGAGGAGCGCAGTGGACCGGTGCGGCCGTATCGCACCGGCTCGTGTCAGGCGGGAGCGGTTTTGGTGACTTTTGCCAAGACAAAAGTCACTCGCGCCCGTAGGCGCGAAAGCCTTTGATGTTGCTGTTGCCGTTGCCGTTGCCGTTGCCGTTGCCGTTGCCGTTGCCGCAAGCATGGCAACACCCCACCCCACCGCGTCAATCAAACAAGCCCCCCTGCCGCGGCGCCGGCGCCAGTTGCGCACGCAGCCGCTGCGGATCGTCCAGCCGCTGCCGCGGATGGTGATCGAGCACACTGACGAACGGCAGCAACTTCTTCAGCGGCACCCGCAGCCGCGCCAGATCCTCGACCCGCAGCCGCGCATGCCGCCGCGCCAGCAGCAAGCGCTCGACGTTGCGGGTGCCCAGCCCCGGCACGCGCAACAACAGTTCGCGCGCGGCGGTGTTGAGATCCACCGGGAATCGCTCCGGGTTGCGCAGCGCCCACGCCAGCTTGGGGTCCACGTCCAGATCGAGCATGCCGCTGGCCGCAGGCGGGGCGATCTCCTCCACCGAGAAATCGTAGAACCGCAGCAGCCAGTCGGCCTGGTACAGGCGGTGCTCGCGCTGCAGCGGCGGCGCCAGCAGCGGCAGCTTGGCCGAGGCGTCGGGAATCGGGCTGAACGCGGAGTAGTAGACCCGGCGCAGGCGATAGTTGCCGTAGAGATTGTGGCTGGTGTGCAGGATCGCGCGGTCGTCCGCGCCGTCGGCGCCGACGATCATCTGCGTGCTCTGCCCGGCCGGGGCGAAACGCGGCGGCTTGGCGCGCACCCGCGCCTCGGCCTTGCGCGCCTCCTTGCTCTCCTCGATGCGCCAGCGCAGCTCGCCCATCGCCGCACGGATGCCGCCGACGTTCTTCTCCGGCGCCAATTGCGCCAGGCCGCGCTCGGTCGGCAATTCCACGTTGATGCTGAGCCGGTCGGCGTAGCGGCCGGCGGCGGCGAGCAGCTCCGGCGCCGCGTCGGGAATGGTCTTGAGATGGATGTAGCCGGCGAAGCGGTGCTCCTCGCGCAGCTGCCGCGCCACTTCCACCAGTTGCTCCATGGTGTAATCGCTGTTGCGGATGATGCCGCTGGAGAGGAACAGGCCTTCGATGTAGTTGCGCTTGTAGAAATCCAGGGTCAGCTTGACCACTTCGGCCGGGGTGAAGCGCGCGCGGCGCACGTTGCTGGACACGCGGTTGACGCAGTACGCGCAGTCGAACACGCAGAAGTTGGTCAGCAGGATCTTCAGCAGCGACACGCAGCGCCCGTCGGGCGTGTACGAATGGCAGATGCCCATGCCCTCGGTGCTGCCGATGCCGCCGCTGCGCAGGGAATTGCGCTTGTCGGCGCCGCTGGAGGCGCAGGACGCGTCGTACTTGGCCGCGTCGGCGAGCACGGCGAGTTTCTCGAGGGTATTCACCGGCCGACGATGCCGGGTCCGCGTCTCAAACGGTGAGACGCGGATGCGCTGCGACCTTCACCGCGATGAATCGCTCAGGTCGATCTCCTGGCGTTCAGGCCGCCACGCGCGCCGCGGCGCCGTCGAAGCGGTAGATGTCCATCGCCAGCAGGCCGGCGTCGATCCCCGCATCGATGCGCTGCGCGCCCAGCCCGTCCGCGCCGGCCGCACCCATCGCCACATAGATCGGCAGCCAGTGCTCGTCGGTGGGATGCGCGCGCTCGGCGAACGGCGCCTGCCGGCGGTAGTCGAGCATCGCCGGCACGTCGTCGCGGCGCAACGCCTGCTCGGTCCATTCGATGAACGGACGCACGTAGGGCACTTCCTTGCCCTCAGCGTAGCGGCCGAAGTCGTGCAGGTTGTGGGTGATGCTGCCCGAGCCGATCACCAGCACGCCGTCCTCGCGCAGCGGCGCCAGTGCGCGGCCCAGCGCCAGGTGGTGCTCCGGCCCGAGTTCCGGCTGGATCGACAGCGGCACCACCGGGATGTCGGCCTGCGGGTACAGCAGCGACAGCGGCACCCACACGCCGTGGTCCAGCCCGCGACGCTCGTCCAGCATCGGCGCCAGCCCGGCCTGCGCCAGCAGCTCGGCGACCTGCTGGGCCACGGCCGGCGCGCCCGGCGCCGGGTACTGCATCGCGTACAGCGCCTGCGGGAAGCCGCCGAAGTCGTGGATGGTCTGCGGCTGCGCCGCGGCGCCGACCAGCGGCCGCCGGCCCAGCCA
>NZ_AQOJ01000061.1:0-1246 GCF_000364685.1 Xanthomonas sp. SHU 166 | reverse complement strand
AAGGTCATCACCTCCAACTACAAGGCCGAGTTCGGCCAGGTGAGCGGCGCGGCGGTCACCGCCGCTACCAAGTCTGGTACCAACGAGTTCCACGGCGAGGTGTTCTACCGCTACACCGACCAGGATCTGCGCGACAAGAGCCCGGCCGAGGAAGCGACCGGCAAGAAGGTGGACTCGCAGACCAAGGAATACGGCTTCGCGATCGGTGGCCCAATCCTGCAGGACCGCATGCACTTCTTCTTCGCGTACGAAGGCAAGGACAACGTCGTGCCGCGCACGATCTATCCGGATGCCAAGGCGGCCCGCTATGTGGGCTTCCTGCCGTCCAATCTGTCCAGCCAGTATGGCGCAGCCAACCTGCCGTTCACCGAAGACCTGTACTTCGGCAAGATCGACTTCGAGCCTACCGATCGCGACCGTTTCGAACTGAGCGCGCAGGTCCGCGACGAGACCCAGACCGACAACGTCGGTGGGCAGAACGCGACCGATCACGGCCTTGACAAGATCAACAAGGACAAGCGTGTGGCGCTGCGCTGGGCGCATAGCGCCGATGCCTGGTACAACGAGTTGATCGTCAGCCGCGAGGACGGGCGTAACGATCCGCTGCCGATGTCGATCGGCAATGGCGTCATCTACAACTACCTGGATTACACCGATCCCAACATCGGCGAGTACAACTTCCTGTCCACTGGCCCTTCGGGCGGCGCCAGCGTGCAGAAGCGTCAGCAGAAGGGCTGGTCGCTGCAGAACGACCTGACCTTCACCAGCTTCCAGTGGCATGGCGACCACACCATCAAGATGGGCGTGAACTTCAAGGACATCGAGCTGACGGCGCAGGATGCCGCCTCCTTGAATCCGCAGTTCAGCTACTCGGTCGATGCCAACGGTGTGGCCTCCACGCCCTATCGCGTGGACTTCTACTCGCCGTACGCCACCCCCGGCCAGAGTGCAGTGGTTACGACCAAGGCCAAGCAGTATGGTGTGTACCTGCAAGACGATTGGGCGGTCAACGACAAGCTGATGCTGAACATCGGCATGCGCTGGGACTACGAGGACAACCCGGCCTATACCGATTTCGTCACCTCGGCCGCCTTCGTGCAGGCGCTGTACGCCGACGATCCGGCGAACCCAGGCCATCCCTGGGCCGATCGCCTGCTGCCGAGCGGCGTCAATGCCGCCGACTACATAAGCAACGGCCACAACCGCAAGAACTTCAAGGATGCCTGGCAGCCGCGCCTGGGCTTCT